>DASXMT010000001.1:0-10801 GCA_036495505.1 Acidimicrobiales bacterium
ACAGAAAGGCAGCATGAGCGGGCACGTCCCCTTCGAGGACGCACCGGGCCCGATGCCCGACGGGCTCACCCGCCACTATGCCCGGCTCGGCTTCCAGTCATCGGTCACGCCGGGCGCCTTGATGCTCCGCAATCAGCGGGAATTCGGTCGGCTGCCAGCGGTGTTCGATGACGAGGTCAGCCTGACCTGGGATGAGCTCATCGACCGGGCCTCTCGTTTCGGGGGCTATCTCCGGGCCCAGGGAATCGGACCAGGGGACGTCGTCATGTGGCAGCTCCCCAACTGGTGGGAATGCCTGGTGGCGGCGTACGGGATCTGGGCCGCCGGGGCCATCAGCAGCCCGGTGGTTCCCATCTACAGGGAGCTCGAACTCCGCCACGTGGTTGCTCGGGTGCGGCCCCGAGGCGTCATCACGGCAGCAGCGTTCCGCGGCATCGACCATGTGGACCTGGTCAACGAGGCCTGCCGGCTCGAGGGCTGGGACCCGGCCGTGCGGGTGGTTTTGCGGGGCACGGCCACCGGCTGGACCGACTTCGACGACGCCACCACCGCGCAGCCCTTCATCGCTGACGACGTCGACCCGGACGCACCGGCCTTGATCGGTTGGACGTCAGGGACCACGGCGGGGCCCAAGGGCGTGGCCCACAGTTCCCGCAGCTTCATCAGCTCACCGCTGCGGTCGTCGCGCATGCACTCGTACGGCTGGGACGATCGTTCCTACATGCCCGCTCCCCTGGCCCACGCCACCGGGCTGCTCTCGGCCGTCGCCATACCGTCCTACACGGGGTCCTCGGTTGTGCTCCGAGATCGCTGGGACGCCGAGCTCGCCCTCGACGACCTGGCCCGCTACCAGGTGACGTTCTCCTCGGGCGCGTCGGTGTTCATGCAGGAATTGTTGGCCGCCATGAAGAGCCGGGGCCAGGAGCGCCTCGACCTTCCGACGGGCTATCCGTGCGGCGGTTCGACCATTCCCACCACGCTGGCCGAGGCCGCCGACGATGTGGGGATGCAGCCGACGCGGTCATGGGGCATGACCGAGTGCCCCAGCGTCTCCGGCACCAGCCGGTTCGACCCGCGTCATGCCCGCTGTGGTACCGACGGCCGGATCGCCCCCGGGTGCGAGGTGCGGGCCGTCGATGCGGAGGGCATGTTGCTCGGCCCCGGAGAGGTCGGCGAGCTGCTGATCCGGGGGCCCCAGCGCGCCCTCGGCTACCTCGAGGCCCAGCACACGAAGGAGTCGTTCGACGAGGAGGGTTGGTTTCGCACCGGAGATCTCGGGTTCGTGTCGGCCGAGGGGCTGCTGTCGATGACCGGGCGCATCAAAGAGATCATCAACCGGGGTGGTGAAAAGTTCTCTGTCCGGGAGATCGAAGACGCACTGGTGAGCAACCCCGACGTCACCGAGGCGGCGGTCGTCCCGGCCCCCCACCCGCGACTGGGCGAGCAGGCCGCCGCCTTCGTGATCACCAGGGACGGGTCGTCCCCGAGCGACGAGGACCTCCAGGCCTTTCTCCGCCGGGCCGGCCTGGCGCCCCAGAAGATCCCACGGGTGTGGCGACACGTGGACGATCTGCCCCGCACCGCATCGGGAAAGGTGAAGAAGTTCGAGCTGCAAGCCCAGTTGGCCGACGCCCTGGCCGACACGGGCGAGACCGTCCCCGGTCAACCGGGCTGACCCGACCGACGGGGTTCCGTCCTACCGGGGTCCGGCACTCCAGTACGCATATGTCATGTTTCGCCGGGACACCGTCCAACGGCAGCCCCAGAGCCGCCCGATTCTCCGGTCGAGGCCGGGTCGGGCGGCCGGGGCGCCGTGCTGTGAGGGGCGGGCGGTGCGCTCAGCTCTTGAAGTACGACTGGGGCACCGGAGACTCGGTGAAGGTGCCAGCCAGTTCGCCGGGGTTGATCCCGTTGGCGTAGGACACCATGGCCACCTGATGCATCAGGTCGTGGTTGGTGTCGGCATGGTAGGGGCCGCACGCACCGTTGTAGGTGATCTTGCCCAGCTCCTTGACGATGGCCGAGGACGACAGGTTGCCTCCGTCGGCCTTGATCGCCGCGCCCAGGAGCTCGACGGCGTCATAGACGTAGGCCACCGACGTCTGCAGGCTCTGGCCCGGGTAGGCCGCGGCGTAGGCGGCGGTATAGGCCTTGGCCTGCTTGGTCGGAAGCACGGGCGGGTAGCAGTACGGGGTGAAGGCGTATTTGGTCAACTCGGCCGGCTTGTTGAGCCCGTAGGCAGCGAGGAAGTTGCCCGTCTGGTCCCCTTGAATCGGGACGTCGATGCCGTTCTGGGAGAGAGCGGTATTGAAGTTGGCCTCGACCAAGGGGAACCCGAACTCGTAGACGACCTGGTCGCCCTTCATGGCCAAGGCCTGCTGGGTCGTATCGGTGGCCTGGTCCGACGCGCTGCGGACGGTGAAATTCTTCACCCCCTGCTTCTTGAGCAGGGCCTGAGCCGTTGTCGCATCGGCGTTGGACGCGGTGTCATCGGTGTGGAAGATGCCCACGGACTTGGGGTGGAATTTGGTGAACCCGTAGGTCGACGAGGCCTGGATGGCGGACACCAGGTTCGGCACCATCGTGTACAGGTTCGGGACGTGGACGGCGTTGGAGCTGGCTGCCGGGCCCTGGGCCACGGCCAGGACCGGGATACCGGACTGCTTGAGCAGCTGGGCGGTGGCCTGGATCTGGTCGTCGACCGAGTAGCCGATGAAGGCGGTGGGCTTGGATCCCAGAGCCTTCTGGGTCGCCGTCACCGCCTGTTGAGGCGTGAGGTTGGCGTCGTAGGCCACGAACGAAACCTTGTGGCCGTCGATGCCACCCTGCGAGTTGATCTGATCGGTGGCCAGCTTGATGTCGTTGTTGACACCAGGCTGTGCGTACGGCCCGGACAGGGTGGCCATCCAGGCGATGGTGATCGGTGCCTTCGAGGAGGCGGCCATGCTCGGCGTCGCCGTACCCACGCTCGCCACCACGGCAGCACCGGCAACTGCGAAAACAGCCAGACGACGTTTCTTCACAAGCTTCTCCCCATATCTGTTCTGGACCCGACCCGGGCAGGCCTGCCCTCGTCGGTACATGTCAATCGTGTGACGACCTGTGGTGGGCGAGTGTGGCCGCTCGACCGCGCCGCGTCAAATCCTGACAAACATGTCTCTCGCGGCAACTAGGCAAAACCCGGGGCTTGCTCGTCGCGATGGTCCGCCGGTACGCCGAGGCCACCGAGAACCCGGCTCACGCACGAGTAAAAGGCGATGGTCAATACCATCTCGACCATCTGTTGCTCGCCGAAGGTGGCCACCAGCTGGCTGCGCTCGGTGACAGAGAGCTCCCCTGCGCTGGTGAGGCTCTCGGTTGCGCCGAGCACGAGCCGTTCATCCGCCGAGAAGTGGCCGGCGTTCCGCCAGTCGTCCAGGGCGGTGAGCTTGGCCGTCGGGACCCCGGCGTCGAGGGCCATGGGCCAGTGGGCTTGCCACTCATAGTCAGAGCCGGAGAGCTGGGCCACGCGCATGATGGCCAGCTCCCGCAGGGCCCGGTCCGATTCGGGGACGGCGCGCAGGGTCCAGGCGAAGTCCACCCAGGCGGCCAGGAGATCAGGGGCGTTGGCCAGCGTGGCGTACAGGTTCGGCCAGTGACCGAACCCTTCGCTTACCCGGTCATACACGGCGCGAACGCGTTCATCGCCTTCGGTTCCGGAGAGAAGAGGTAGCTCGGGCATGGGGTTAGCTCCTTGGACGGGCCGGGGGCGAATGCCGGGGCACGGGTGGTGCCGGCTCAGGGTATCCATCCCCGCGTGCGCACAGGAAGCGGGAACGACGGCGCGCCCGCAGACACGAGCCGGTACCCTGCTGGACGTGCCTACAGATGAAGAAGCAATCCGGAACCTCATCGGACTCCACTCACAGCTGACCGACGACGGGGAATACCAGCGCCGAGTCCAGCTCTACACCGAAGACGGCGTGTTCATGATGGGCGATGCCGCCTCCAGGGGCCGGGACGAGATGGCTGAGGCGTTCGCCTCCACCAGCGCCCCGGAGCGTCGAGGGAAGCACATCACGGCCAACACCGTCATGGAGATCGACGGCGACACGGCGAGCGCCCGAACGGACTTCTTCTTCCTCCTCCCCTCGGCCGAGGGTCTGAAGCCCCTCGCCGCCGGACGGTACTTCGATACCTTCACCAAGCAGGATGGGCACTGGCTGTACAGCGAGCGGCGCATCACCTTCCTCGGGACCTAGGTGCCGAGCGACCTGGTTCTCAAAGCCATGAACACCATCCACCGCGCCGGGCTCCGGCTCAGTGGTGGGCGCGTCGGATGGCAGGCGGCGCGGATGCCGGTGATCGAGCTCACCACGACAGGTCGCAAGAGCGGCACCAGGCACACGGTGATGCTGACCTCGCCGATACAGGACGGAACCACCATCGTGGTCGTGGCTTCTCGAGGGGGCGACGACGCCCACCCGGCGTGGTTCCTCAACCTCCAGAGCGACCCCCACGTCGAGGTCTCGCGGCAAGGCATGGCGAACACCCCGATGCGGGCGCGGGCCGCCACTGCCGAGGAGCGCGCCGAGCTGTGGCCACGGGTGATCGCCGATCACAAGAACTACGCCGGTTACCAGACCGAGACCACCTGGGAGATCCCCTTGGTCCTCCTCCAGCCGGAGAGCTGAGACCGAGCGAGGTCAGGCGGTGTCGGCGCCCAGGTAGGCGCCGACGACCTCGTCGCGGATCTCGTCGGGCTCACCCTCTTTCACGATTTCCCCGTTGACCATGATCGCCGCCCGGTCGGCGATGGTCAGAGCCGTCTGCACGAACTGCTCGACCATCACGATGGTCAGCTGCTCGGACGCCACCAGCTGGCCCACCACCGCGTAGAGCTCCTCCACGATCAGGGGGGCGAGGCCCATCGACAGCTCGTCGAGCAACAAGATGTCGGGATCCGTGGTCAGAGCACGGGCCATGGAGAGCATCCGTTGCTCGCCGCCCGACAGGGTGCCCGCCAACTGCTTGCGTCGGCCACCGAGGACCGGGAACCGCTCGATGGCTCGCTCCTCGACCCACGCGCTCTTCAGCCCCGAGCGCCGAAACGTGTACATGAGCAGGTTCTCGCTCACGGTCAGATTGGGAAAGATCGACCGGCCCTCGGGGATCAGGCAGACACCGGACCGGGCCAGCCGCTCGGTGGCATTTCTGCCCAGTCCGCTCCCCCGCACCTCGACCGTCCCGGCGGTGAGGGGCAACTGCCCGGATATGGCCTTGAGCAGCGTGGACTTGCCTGCGCCATTGGGACCGAGCAGAGCCAGCGCCGAGCCCTTGGGCACCTGGAGCGAGACGCCGTGCAGCACCTCGATGCGACCGTACGCCGCCCGGACGTCCGTGGCCGAGAGGGCGATCTCACCCGACAGCGGTGGTCCCGGAGTGCTCACCCTGGCCGCTCCGGCAGCACCGTTCCCCGACACGGGTGGGACCGGGGATGATGGACCGGTGTCCCCACCCAGGTACGCCTCTTGCACGTGGGGATTGGCTCGAACCGAGACCGGATCACCCCGGGCGATGACCCGACCGTTGTCCAGCACATCGACCCGGGCGCAGACCCCCATGACCAGGGACATATCGTGCTCCACGAGCAGGATGCCCATGCCCTCGGACGCCAGCTGGGTCAGCACCTGCCCTAGCCCCTCGGTCTCCCGGGCATCGAGGCCCGAGCTGGGCTCGTCCAGCAGCAGGGTGGTCGGTGAGGTGGCCAGGGCCCGGGCCACCTCGACCAACCGGGCCAAACCGGTGGGCAGCGAGTCGGTCGGCTCGTCGGCCACCTGGAGGATGCCCACCCGCTCCAGCTGAAATCGGGTCTCCTCGGCCGGTGATCGTCCCGAGCTGAGCTTGGCCCGTTGCACCTCGGCCGCCATCTGCACGTTCTCCCGAGCGGTCAGGGTCCCGAACAGCTCCAGCCGTTGGAAGGTCCGACCCAGGCCGAGACGAGATCGTGCGTGCGGCTTGGCTCGGGTCATGTCGTGGGTGCCCAGGTGGACCTTCCCATGGGTGGGGCTCTGCAATCCGGTGATGACGTTGAAGAGCGTGGTCTTCCCCGCTCCGTTCGGACCGATCAGACCGTGGACCTCCCCGGCCCTCACCTCCAGGTCGACGGAATCAAGCGCCTGGAGGCCTCCGAAGCGCACCGAGACTTCGGAGACCACCAGGTTCGGGCCGGCGGCCACGGTGGGCCCTGGGTCAGCCAACGGAGGGCACCTGTTCGGTGAGGGGCGAGCCGGTGGCATCGGTCGGTGGATTGCCGGTCAGCCCGTCATCGGCTCGGGCCTCGGCGCGGCGCTTGTCCCACCACGTGCCGATATCGGAGTAGACGCGCCCCATGCCGTAGGGGTTGCGGCCCACGGCCACGATGCCCACGCCGAACAGGATGTAGGTGAAGCCGGAGATCGACGGAATGTGCAGTCCGATCACCGGGGCGAAGGCCAGGCCGATACCGGCCTGGACCGATCCGCTCAGGATGGTGACGCCGGCCAGGACCACGGCCACGAACAGCACCATGGAGTTGACGAAGCTGAACTGGGACACCGACACCGTCCGGGACATGCCCCCGTAGAGTGCGCCGGCCAGCCCGGCCAGCCCCCCGGCCAGGATGAACACGGCCAGCTTGGTTTTGGTGATGTTCATCCCGACGGTGGCGCAGGCGGCCTGACTGTCGCTCATGGCCACCAGCCGACGACCGAACGGCCCTCGCCGCAATGCCCCCACGCCGATCAGGCACAGGGCAAACACGATGGCGATGAGCACGATGAAGGACCGGTCCGAGGTGAACCGCATACCGAAGATGTCGGGGCGTCCGACGGTGAGGGACCCGCCATTTACCACCGAGGGGTTGATGAAGAAGATGCTGTCCATGAGGGCGGCGAAGGCCAGCGTGGTGAGCGCCATGTACAGGCCGCGCAGCCGGAGAGCAGGGAGGGCCAGGATCCCCCCGGCGGCGGCGCACAGGCCGATGGCGGCCAGGACGCCGAGGATGGAGCTGCCCCCGTCCACCTTGGTCATGGCCCAGCAGCCCAGGCCAATGAAGGTGAACTGGCACAGCCAGGCTTGCCCCCCATAGCCCGAGAGCAAGACCAGCGACAGCGCAGCCAGGCCGATGGAAAGGCCCAGCCCCAGGGTGTACAGGTTGTTGCCGGTGATCAGGGAGGACAAGAGGACAGACACCGCCACCAGGACCACCCCGCTGACCACGGTCGTGGTGAGCGACGGCACCCGGGGCGCCCGAAGCCGCACCACCCGACCGACGGTCAGCTTGGCCTGGGGCAGGATGAGCAAGGCAATGATCAACAGGCCCATGGGCAGGACGGCGGTGACGTCATTGAGGGCGCTCGAGGGCACGTACCCAACCGCCATCGACTCGCCGATCCCGAGGATCATGGCGCCCAGGAAGGTCAGGGGAAGGCTGCGCAGGCGGCCCACGATCGCCGCGGCGTAGCCGAAGATCACCAGCTCCGACAGGATCTGGATGCTCATACCGGTGCCCGGGGCCAACAGGATCCCGGCCAGTCCGGCCAGCATGAACCCGATCATCCACGCGAACCCGGAGATGCGGCTCGATCGGGCTCCGGTCATCGAGGCCAGAGCCGGGTCGTCGACCACCGCCCGCATAGAGACGCCGATCCGGGTCCGCTTGAACAGCACCCAGAGCCCGGCGGCCACCCCCACGGCGCAGCCGACGGTGATGAGCTGCTCGTAGGTGAGGTTGACGTTGAGCACGTCGACCTGGTCGCTGCTGAACCAGGAGGGAAGGTTCCGTACGACGCTCTGGTTCCAGATGGTGCTGGTCAGGCCGTAGAGGATCAGGAACATCCCGAGGGTGACCACGATCGTGGTGTTGAGCGATGACCCGTATAACGGGCGCATCAACACCCGCTCGACGGCCAGGGCGAACACGGGGGCGACCACGAGCAGGACGACCACGAGGGCCAGGATCGGGTTCCACCCCCAGCCCTGCCACAGCTGCCAGTACAGGTAGGCCAGGAACATCCCCACCGCGCCGTGGGCGAAGTTGAAGATGCCGGTGGCGTTGTAGGTGACGACCAGGCCGCTGGCCGTCACCGCGTAGATGGACCCGGTGACCACCCCGGTCACCAGCAGCGAGAGGAATTCGGTCATGGTTCCTCGACCCTCGCTCGCCCGTCGCTACTCAGCGGGGAATGCCCTTGTAGCTGGCCGGGTAGAAGCCATTCGGATTGCAGATGAACGCCGACTTGGGATCTGGGCTCGTACGCAGCCACTTTCCGTTGTTGTACTTGGCGATGATCCAACACTGACCGGGAATCTTCTGGGCTGGGTTCTGCGATGTGATGAGGCCGCTGGCGTTGAACGAGTCGACTTTGTTGAGCTGGGCCACCAGGCTGGCTCGCGTGGCACTGGTGCCGGCATTCTTGAGCGCCTGCACGAACAGCTGGGCATTGATCCACCCGTCCAGGGTGAACAGGTCCAAGGCGGTCTGGGGGTCGGCCTTCTTCGCCCACTTGTCGAAGGTGCCCACCGCCGGAATGACCTTGGCGTCTTCGCCCATGTAGAGCGCAGTCGACGTGTACAACAAGGTGCCGTTGCCGGCCGACCCGGGGTCGAAGGCCTTGGAGTAGGTGCCTGCCCCCGTGACCAGCGGAACGTTGAGGCCCTGCTGCTTCATCTCTTGGGCCATGCTCGATATCTCGGTGGGACCCTCTGTGATCTCCAGGACCATCTTCACTCCGGAGCTCTTCATCTTGATCATGTCGGGAAGGAACGTGGTCTCGGTGTAGCCGGCGTCACGCGAGTACACCCATTTGTAGCCCAAGTTGTAAGTCAGGTTCCGGTAGACATGCTCGGAGGCGACAGCCGAAGCGGCGGCGTTGGAGCCGATGAACCCAACGGCCTTGACCGCAGCAGGATTCTGCGACTTGAACCACTTGAAGAAGCCGTTCCCTGCCCCCCCGTTGACGGTGGGGATGGCCGAGTACAGGTTGGGGTCAGCGGAGAGCGACGGGGTCAGGGTCTGGGCGATCATGGGAACCTTGTCGGCATCGATGGCAGGTTGCTCCGCTCCGTCGAGCAGCGAGTAGCCCCCGACGAAGGCGAAGTCGTTCTTGGCGATGCTCTGTGCCTCACTGGCCACCGTGCCCGAGGAGAACGCACTGTCCCGGGCATCGAGGACCAGCTTCCGTCCGTTCACGCCGCCCTGGCTGTTGATGTAGTCGAAATAAGCCTGAGTTCCGACCTTGGCCCCCTCGAACAGGCCGGGGATGGGGGAGGAGATGTCGCTGATCGAGCCGACGGTGATCGTCGTGGCGGTGATGCCCGGCGTCGTCGTGGCGGTGTCCGCTCCGGCGACCGACGCGGTCGCTCCCAGCGAGAGTGTCCCGACACCGATAGCCAGTGCCAGACCACAGGTGACAGTCCTGCCCTTGCGAAGCCGCATGTTCCCCCCTGCTCCCCCGGCTGATCGTCGAGGCCGACCGAAGTGGTCGAGAGCAGACTAAGACGCTCCCCTTGACAATGCAACAGGTTCTTGCCGGACCACATCATGCACTACAAGGTCCCGAATTAGCGGTCTCCATCACCGGCGTCGACGGCGACGGAAGGGGGCGCTCTTCCGATGGCGGACCCGGTAGGCGAACCAGCCATACGGCGAGGACGGGAGGCGGTCGCCTGGGCGTCGCCCCGGACCGTCCGTTATGGTCGCCACAACATCGCCGAACAGGTCCGACCTCATCCACGGCGTCCGAAGCGAGGAGACCCGACATGGCCGAATCCAGATCAGTTTCGATCACCCGGATCTTCGCCGGGGACGACGGGCAGTCTCACTTCGAGGCCCTCTCGGTGCCCCTGGAGGAGTTCTTCGGGCACCCTGCACCGACCATCGCCGGACGTTCGATCGGCTTCATGGCCGCATTACCGGCCACCGAGATGTCGTTCCGCGTCACCCCGCCCGGCGGCGACCATCCTTTTCACTTCTCACCCGGTCGTTCGCTCCAGGTCACGGTGCAAGGAGTCTTGGAGCTAGAGGTGGGCGACGGTTCCACCCGCCGGTTCGGTCCCGGTGACTTCTTGCTGCTCGACGAACAGGGGTCGGGGCAGGGGCACATGAGTCGCGAGATCGAGCCCAGGGTTACGGTCAACATCGAGATCCCCACGTCGCTCGATCTGGCCCCCTTCCGTGTGGCCGAGAACCAAGACGATCAAGAGAGGAACACCTAGTGCTCGCTGTCACCTGTGTCTCGCAATCCGAGGACGACCCGCTGTCCGGTCTGGTGGTGGGCGACCAGCCCCCACCCGAGCCCAAAGAGGGGTGGGTCCGGGTCACGCTGCGGGCCAGCGCACTGAACCACCACGACCTGTGGTCGTTGCGGGGCGTGGGCCTGGCCCCGGATCGTCTGCCCATGATCCTCGGTGGCGACGGCGCCGGTGTGCTCGACGACGGCACCGAGGTCGTCATCCACTCGGTGATCGCCGACCCGGCCGCCGGTGGTGGCGACGAGACCCTCGATCCCAAGCGCACCTTGTTGTCCGAGCTCTACCCGGGAACCCTGGCCGAACAGGTGTTGGTGCCCGAGCGCAACGTGGTGGAAAAGCCAGCGGGGCTTTCGTTCGACGAAGCGGCCTGCATCCCCACCGCCTGGCTCACCGCCTATCGCATGCTGACCACGCGGTCCGGACTGCAGGCACCGGGCACCATCCTCATCCAGGGGGCGGGCGGGGGTGTGTCCACCGCCGCCATCGTCTTGGCCAAGGCGCTCGGCCACACCGTCTTTTGCACATCCCG
>DASXMT010000002.1:0-5811 GCA_036495505.1 Acidimicrobiales bacterium
CCTCGTTGATTGCCAGAGCATCGTTCACGACGGCCATCAGACCCTTCCGTCGACACTGCGGTGACAAGGGCAAAAAAGGGGCCGACCTCCGTCACCGGAAGCGGCCCCTCACCTGCACTTTCGAGTGGAGGCGAAGGGACTCGAACCCTCGAACCTCCTGACTGCCAGTCAGGCGCTCTACCAGCTGAGCTACGCCCCCGAAGGTGGGCGCCACGTTATCAGCAGCCCGTCGACCATCTGACCGCTCGGGCGTACTCCAGTCGTACAGGCGAGACAGCCCAATCGACCGGGCCGGCCGCCCGTGCGACTCGACCGCCCTCGACCTCGGATTCCGGCCCTTCCGGCCGGGCCATAGGAGGCCTTTCTCCTGGCCAACCGGGAGTCCTGCTGTCCGCCGGTACCATCTCCACTCATGGCACGGGCCTACGACGTCGTCGCAATCGAGAAGAAGTGGCAGCGGCGCTGGGCCGACGAGGGCACCTACGAGGTGGACGTCGATGACCCCCGGCCTCCCTGGTACGTCCTCTCCATGTACCCCTACCCATCGGGACCGGCCCACATGGGCCACGTGCGCAACTACACGTTCGGCGACCTGCTCGTCCGACATCGCACCATGCTGGGGCACGCTGTTCTCTCCCCGTTTGGCTTCGACTCCTTCGGTCTGCCCGCTGAGAACGCCGCCATCAAGACAGGCACCCATCCCCGGATCTTCACCGACGCCAGGATCGCCGAGCTCAAGGCGTCGGTCATCTCCCTCGGCGCTGTGTACGACTGGCGTCGCGAGATCCGGAGCCACGACCCGTCCTACATCAAGTGGAACCAGGTCATCTTCACCAGCCTGCTCGAGGCCGGCCTGGCCTATCGGGCCACCGCTCCGGTCAACTGGTGTCCGGGATGCCAGACCGTGCTGGCCAACGAGCAGGTCCTGCCCGACGGCACGTGCGAGCGGTCCGGTGACCTGGTCATCCAGCGGGACCTGGAGCAGTGGTTCTTCCGCATCACCGACTACGCCGACGAACTGCTCGCCGACCTGGACGAGCTGGATTGGCCCGAGCGGGTCAAGACCATGCAACGGAACTGGATCGGCCGATCCGAGGGGGCCGAGATGGACCTGGCCGTGGTGGGCCAGAACCTCGTTGACGGTGAGCCCCTCGTGCTCACCGTGTTCACCACTCGGCCCGACACCTCCTTTGGGATGACGTATGCCGTCGTCGCCCCCGAGCACCCCTTGGTCGACGTGCTCACCACCGACGAGCACAGGCACCAGGTCGACGACGTGCTCAGCCGTGCCGCGATCAGCTCGGAGATCGAACGCACCGCCGAGGGTGGGGGAGAGGCGGCTAAGCGGGGCGCGTTCACCGGCTCGTACGTGCGCAACCCGTTCACCGGCCAACCGGTCCCCGTCTACGTGGCCGACTACGTCCTCATGGGTTACGGGACCGGCGCCATCATGGCCGTCCCCGCCGAGGACGCCCGGGACTGGAACTTCGCCAAGGCCTACGGCTTGCCCTTCGTCCGCACCGTTCGACCGCCCGAGGGCTGGGAAGAGCACGGGGGCCCCGACGGCGGCCCCGGGGGGGCCTACACAGGCCCTGGCGAGAAGATCAACAGTGACTGGTTGAACGGTCTGGACATACCCGAGGCCAAGGCCAAAGCCATCGACTGGCTCGAGGCCGAGGGCATCGGGGTCCGCAAGGTCAACTACCGGCTCCGGGATTGGCTGGTCTCCCGCCAGCGCTTCTGGGGCTGCCCCATCCCCGTCGTGTACTGCCCAGACCACGGCATCGTCCCCGTGCCCTTCGATCAGCTCCCGGTCCTGGCCCCCGACGACGTCGAGTTCCTCCCCACCGGGGAGTCGCCGCTAGCCACCAACGAGGCGTTCTTGAACACGACGTGCCCGATCGACGGCGGGCCGGCAATCCGGGAGACCGACACCATGGACACGTTCGTGGACTCGTCCTGGTACTTCTTGCGTTTCTGCGATCCGTGGAACGAGGACCGACCCTTCGACCAGGACAAGGTCCGCCACTGGATGCCCGTAGACCAGTACATCGGGGGCATCGAGCACGCCATCTTGCACCTGCTCTATGCCCGCTTCTACACCAAGGCACTGGCCGATCTGGGCTTCGCCCCCGAGGGCCTGCGCGAGCCGTTCGACAGCCTGTTCACCCAGGGCATGATCCGGATGGACGGCCACAAGATGTCGAAGTCCCGGGGCAACCTGGTGGCGCCGTCGAAGTACATCGAGACGGTGGGGGCCGACGCCCTCCGGCTCTTCCACCTGTTCGTGGGACCGCCCGCCGATGACGTGGACTGGACCGAGCAGACCGACAGCGTGATCGACGGATGCGGCCGGTTCCTCGACCGAGTGTGGCGGCTGGCCACGGGCACGGACGGGAACACGCCGTTGCGCGACGGGGAGCTCACACCCGAGGACATGGCGGTGCGCCGCAAGACGCACCTGCTCATCGACAAGGTCACCCGGGACTACGAGCGGTGGTCGTACAACACGGCCGTGGCCGAGTGCATGGGCTTCGTCAACGTCCTCCAGCCCTACGTGCGCGGCGGCGGACATGCCGAAGTCGCCGCCGAGGCGATCGACACCCTGCTCTTGTTGCTGGCCCCCATGACCCCCCACGTGACCGCAGAGGCGTGGGAGCTGCGCCACGGCGACCACATCCACCTGCGGCCCTGGCCCCTGGCCGATCCGGCGTTGGCCGTCGTCGAGCAGGTCACCCTGGTCGTCCAGGTCAACGGCAAAGTGAGGGACCGAATCGAGGTGAGCCCGGACATCGGAGCCGAGGAAGCCGAGCGGCTGGCTCTCGAGTCTCCCAGGATCGTCGAGACCCTTGACGGGCAGGCGCCGAAGAGGGTCATCAGCCGCCCGCCGAAGCTGGTCAACCTCGTCGTTTAATCCCACTCTTACGTCAACGTCAAGAATCGTGTAACCTTGACGTCAACGTAATACTTACTGGGAATCGAGCCCGGAGGAACGGGGACCAAACCGCCGTGGAAGCACCGAACGACGGCTACAAGTGGCAGGCCCTGAGCATCACCACCATGGGCGTGTTGATGGCCACCATCGACGGGACGATCATGTTGATCGCCCTACCCGACATCTTCCGCGGGATCCACCTCAACCCGCTGCTCCCGGGCAACAGCTTCTACCTGCTGTGGATGATCCTGAGCTTCCTGGTCGTCACCAGCGTGCTGGTCGTGAGCCTCGGTCGCCTGGGGGACATGTACGGGCGGTCCCGCATGTACAACCTGGGCTTCGCCGTCTTCACCTTCTTCTCGTTGCTTCTCTCGGTCACGTGGATGAACGGCTCGTCGGCTGCCATCTTCCTGATCGTCGTCCGGGTCTTCCAAGGGGTCGGTGCCGCCCTCCTGCTGGCCAACTCGTCGGCCATCCTCACCGACGCCTTTCCCGTCCACCAACGCGGCCTGGCTCTCGGCATCAACCAGGCCGCGGCCATCAGCGGGACCTTCATCGGCTTGATCCTGGGCGGGATCCTGGCCCCGATCAACTGGCGGCTGATCTTCCTGGTCTCGGTGCCCATCGGCCTGTTCGGGACCATCTGGGGCTACATCAAGCTCCGGGAGCTGTCCCAGCACCGGAAGGCCCGGGTCGACTGGGCCGGCAACGTCACCTTCGCCATCGGGCTGATCCTGGTCATGATCGGCATCACCTACGGGATCGAGCCCTACGGCAAGCAGACCATGGGGTGGGAGAACCCGAGGGTGATCGCCGAGCTGGTCGCCGGCATGTTGCTGCTGGTGGTGTTCGCCATCATCGAAACCAGGGTCGAAGAGCCGATGTTCCGGCTGCCCCTGTTCAAGATCCGGGCCTTCACCGCCGGCACCCTGGCCAGCTTCGTGTCGGCCATCGGTCGGGGTGGGCTCATGTTCATGCTCATCATCTGGCTCCAGGGCGTATGGCTGCCGCTGCACGGCTACGACTTCATCCGCACCCCGCTGTGGGCCGGGATCTACATGATCCCGCTGACGGCGGGGTTCCTCATCGCCGGGCCCATCTCGGGAATTCTGAGCGACCGGTACGGGGCTCGACCCTTCGCCACCGGCGGGATGCTGGGCTCGGCATTGGGGTTCGTCCTCCTCGAGCTGCTGCCCATCAACTTCCCGTACTGGGCCTTCGGCTTGCTGCTGTTGTGGATGGGCCTGACCATGGGCGCCTTCGGCGCGCCCAACCGGTTGGGCGTCATGAACAGCCTTCCCCCCGAGGACCGGGGCGCCGGTGCGGGGATGAACACCACCTTCCAGAACTCGGCACAGGTCCTGTCCATCGGCATCTTCTTCTCGCTGATGATCGCCGGCCTGTCCAGCGGGCTCCCGGCGAGCCTGTACCACGGCCTGGTCAGCCAGGGCGTGCCCCAAGCCGCAGCGGACAAGGTGGCACACCTCCCCCCGGTGTCCACCCTGTTCGCTGCCTTCTTAGGCCTGAACCCGGTGCAGAACCTGCTCGGGCCCCATGTCCTCGGCCATGTGTCGCAAGCCCATGCACACGTGCTCACCGGACGCAGCTTCTTCCCCTCGCTGATCGCCGGACCGTTCAAACAGGGCCTCCATGCCGCCTTCGACTTCGCCATCGTGGCCTGCCTCATCGGTGCGGCGACGTCGTGGAGCCGGGGCAAGCTCTACGTGCACGGCACTGCACCTGAGAACATGGACGCAGTGGAGAACGACGCAGTGGAGGGCGGAGTGGGGGGCGACGCAGTGGAGGTCCCCGAGTTGGTGGCTGCGGCCGGCCTGGTCACCGCCCCAGAGGGCACCCGATGAGCGCCGAAGACCGGGCGACGCCGGGCGACGCGTCGACGCTGCGGATCGGCGAGGTGGCCAAGGCCACGGGACTGACCACCCGGACCCTGCGGTACTGGGAACAGCTGGGCCTGCTCGCCCCCAACGGCCACCGGGAGAGCGGGGAACGGCTGTACACCTCGGCGGCCATCGAGCGGGTGGGCCGGATCCGCGAGCTGCAGGACCTGCTCGGATTCTCGCTGGCCGAGGTGAAGGTGGTGCTCGACGCCGAGGACGAGCTGGAGCGGATCCGGAGCGACATGCGCTCGCACACCGAACCGGGCGAGCGCCGCAAGCTGTTGGTGGAGTTGATCGCCACCAACGACAAGCTGCTGGGACGGCTCGACGACACCCTGGGCAGGATCCAGACCTTCCGAGACGAGCGCGCCGTCAAGGGCAAGCGCATGCGCAAGGCCCTGCGGGAGCTCGACGCAGAGCACTCGGCCACCACCGGGTAGCCGCACTCCTTTCGTGCTGGCCGCTTCCGTCCTGGGCCGTCTACTGCTCGCCCGGCGGCCGCTACTGGGCGCCCCTACTGCTTGAACCCGGCCAGGAGGGTTCGCCAGTGCTCGGGCTCGAGGCGGTAAGGGGCATAGAAGTTGAATCGGTCGACGGTGTCCCCGTAGCGGGCCAGCACCCTGGCCGGGAGCTCGTCGAGCTCACCGACGATGGCAAAGGTGGTCAGCATCTCATCGTCGATCAGCGCGGTCATCTCCGTCCATGCCCCCCTCTTCGACAAGGTATTGAGCTCGGGTTGCAGGTCGCCCCACCCGTGGAGCTCGAGGACGGGCCGGTAGGCCGGCGTGGAGCCGTAGA
Source organism: Acidimicrobiales bacterium (assembly GCA_036495505.1). GTDB lineage: Bacteria > Actinomycetota > Acidimicrobiia > Acidimicrobiales > RAAP-2 > DASXMT01. Next base: position 5,632 of record DASXMT010000002.1, read on the forward strand.
ACGCGAGCTGGGACTTGACCGCGGTGGTGGCCTCCTCCCACTCGGAGTCGTTCGAGCCGGTGACGACCAGGCCGGGGAAGGAGATCTGCACGTCGGCCCGGGTCTTGCCGCTCCTGGCCAGCCCTCGCTCCAAGGCGGGGACGGTGACCTCGCGCAGGTAGCGCTCGGTGGTGAAGGCGT
>DASXMT010000003.1:0-11933 GCA_036495505.1 Acidimicrobiales bacterium
AACGAATCATGGCGCGCATCGACACCTCTGCGATCAACTGACCGGTCCGGCCAGGGAGTCCACATCTGGGTCCATCCCGGTTCGGTCCAGGGCTGTACCCCGACGGGCGATTCGGCCACTGGTGTAGCGCGATGACATGCCGCCCGGCCTCGACTGCGGTCCGATCCACATGCGTACCCAGGGTGGAGGTAGCCACACGGGTACCAGCGGGCCCGCGGGCCCTTCCCTCAGGAGCGAGCGTGCTCCAGCGCCTCGTCGAAGGAGGCACCTGCAGCCAACAGGGGTCGGTAGGACATGAGCTGGCGGGGCCGGCTGAACGCAAGTGCCGCGCCGAGTCGGTCACCGTGTCGGTAGAGGGCCACCAGCTTGCGCTCCTCCACCGAGCCGTCCACGATCACCACCTCGTCGTCGGGCGAGGTGCGACCGATGACTTGGATCTTGGTGGCGTACTGGTCAGACCAGAAGAACAGCACCGGCTCGTACGGCTCCGTCCGACCATGGAGGAGGTTGCGGGTGGCGGCCACGCCGCTCTCGGCCGCGTTGGTCCAGTGCTCGACGCGCAACGACTGACCCAGACCGCGGTGTGTCCATCGAGCGACATCGCCTGCGGCCACCACGCGTTCGGCGGCGAAGAGCGCCTCGTCGCACACCACGCCGTCGTCCAAGGGCACACCCGATCCCGCCAACCAGTCGACCGCCGGTGCCACCCCGATGCCCACCACGACCACATCGGCCGAGAGCACGTCGCCGTCGTCCAGGTGGACCGAGATCGGAGCGGTGCCCGACCCCATGCCGCGTGTGTCAGCCACCACCCGGTCCACGCCCACACCGGTCCGCAGCGCCACTCCGGCGTCGGCGTGCAGTGATGCACAGGCCGCACCCATCTGGTCGCCGAGGACCCGACCGAGCGGGGTGGGCAGGGCCTCGACCAGGGTGACCTCGAACCCGAGGCCGCGGCAGGTAGCCGCCACCTCCGAGCCGATGAACCCGGCCCCGATCACCACCAGGTGCGCCCCCGCACCGGCGGCGGCCAGGTCGGCGATCAGCGCCTCGGCATCGTCGAGGGTTCGCAGCGTGTGCACGCCGGGCACGCCTTCCGTCCCGGGCAGGGCGCGGGCACGGGCGCCGGTGGCGATGATCAGTCCGTCGTAATGGAGGTCGGTGCCGTCATCGAGCGACACGGTGCGAGCATCGGTATCGAGCCTGTCGGCTCGGCGCCCGAGCCGGAACTCGATACCCAACGTATCGAGCTTGTCCGGTGCGTGGTGGTGCAAGCGGTCCACCTCCCACTTGCCTGCCAGGAACTGCTTGGACAGGGGCGGTCGGTCGTAGGGGACGTGCCTCTCGTCCCCGATCACGATGACCGGTCCGTTGTGACCCTCGTGACGGACCTCCTCGGCGGCCCGGAGCCCGGCCAACGAGGCGCCGAGGACGACGACGGTCGAGTCGGAGGGAAGGGGGGAACTCATGAGCGGGACAGTGTAGGTCGACGCCGGCGATCGGCGACGAGTTTCGACGGGAGGGAGCTACGACCGGCGACCAGTTTCGAGGGGCGCCAGCCGAGCACCGAACGCCGGGGCTAGCCGCCGAACATGGCCAGCCACTGCTCTGGCGTCTGGGGGCGGAACACGTAGTTCCTCTGCCGGGTGTCACCGAGGGTGGCTGAAGGATCGGGTGAGTACATGTGCCCGGGGTACAGCACCGTGTCGTCGGGGACGCGGGCCAGGCGGGTGTGCAAGGACTCGAACATGGCCACCGAGTCGCCACCGGGAAAGTCGGTCCGCCCACAGCCGTCGAGGACCAGCGTGTCACCCGAGACGAGCCGCTCCCCCACCAGGAAGCACTGGCTCCCCGGCGTATGACCCGGGGTATGGACCAGCGTGATCGGGATCTCCCCCACCGTGACCACGTCGCCGCCATCATGGGCGATCAGATCACCTTCCATCACACCCGAGGAGCGGCTGACCCAGGGGACCTCGGCGGCCTGGACATGGATGGGGACAGGGGCGGCCTCGAGCAGGTGGGCGATCCCCTCGATGCCGTACCCCATCAGGTCGCCGCCGATATGGTCGGCGTGGTAGTGGGTGGCCAGGGCGCCGGCGCAGGTCATCTCATCGTCAGCCAGGATGCCGAGGAGATCCTCTACCCCGTAGGCCGGGTCGACGATCAGGGCTTCGCCGGTCACCCTGTCACCGATCAAGTAGACGAAATTGACCATCTGGGCGGCGATGGGATCATCGACTGCGAAGTCCCTACCGGCCAGCAACTGGCGGAAATAGAGGCGATCGTCAGAAGCAGCAGACGAGAGGCGGCGTTGTTCGGACGGCTGCGAGTCGGGCACGCACCCACCTTAGGAGCACCGCCCGGCTTGAGAGCGTCAGCCTGGAGCAGCGCCGGCCAATTCAGCTCAGCAATGCAGCCCAGCAATTCAGCCCAGCAATTCAGCTCAGCAATTCAGCTCAGCAATGCAACGCCAGGTCACGGCGGCACCGGGCGGTTCACGGGCTCTGGGGGATTACTACCCGGTCCCCAGGCGTAGTGTGTCCACTGTCCCAGAGGCTCCCGACCGAGCGCCTCGAGCGACCAATTGAAGGGGGCGACGGTGAGCACGACGGCGAGCGATACGGCTGGATCGAGCGAGACGGCTGGTCAGGCTGGCGGCGAAGGTCATGCCCCGGGGAGCGTGTCGCACCCGCCACTCCCGCCGACTCACGACAACATCGCCGGCATGATCCGCCACTGGGCCACGGTGCAACCGAACGCACCCATGTTGACCGCCGGCGACCGGGTGGTGAGCTGGGGTGAGGTCTACCGCCGGTCACGCCGCATAGGGCAGGCCCTCATCGCCGCAGGGGTGCGACCAGGCGGCCGGGTCGCCTTCCTCGATCGCAATTGCATCGAGTTCTTTGAGGTCCTCTTCGGCTGCTCGTTCATCGGGGCGGTGACCGTGGCCGTCAACTGGCGCCTCTCCCCCGACGAGATGGCTGCAGTCATCGATGACTCGACCGCCACCGTGCTGTTCTCCGGTCCCGACTACGCGCCAGCCATGGAGGCGGTGGCAGACAAGCTCCCAAGTGTGGCCCACCGGGTGGCCCTCCCAGAGCTCGAGGCCTGGGTGGATGAGCACTGCCCTGACCGGGATGCCCCCGATCCCGACCACCCGCTGGTCGGGGGGGACGTGGTCATGCAGCTCTACACCTCGGGGACGACGGGACAGCCCAAGGGGGTGATGCTGACCAACGACAACATCACGTGTCTGGTCACCAATGCCTTCAAGGCCTTCAACGTGAGCCATGAGACCGTGAGCATGGTGCCCATGCCGCTGTTCCACATCGGCGGCTCCGGATGGGCCATCGTGGGCATGTCCCGAGGGGGCAACTCGGTCATCATCCGGGACCTCGACCCGAAAGAGATCCTGCTGGCCATCGAGCGGCACGGGGTCACCGATTCGTTCGTCGTACCGGCGGTACTGATGTTCTTGCTGGCCACCCCGGAGCTTTCGGCCACCGACGTCAGCTCGCTCAAGACCATCTTTTACGGGGCCTCCCCCATCTCCGAAGACGTTCTGACTCGCTCCATGCACGCCCTCGGCTGCGACTTCATCCAGCTCTACGGGCTGACCGAGACCTGTGGGGCCATCACGTCGCTGCCCGCCGAGGACCACGATCCCGATGGTCCCCGCGCCCGGCTCCTCCGATCGGCGGGCAAGCCCTTCGATCATGTGTCGTTACGCATCGTCGACCCCGACAACGGCGAGATCGTGCCCCAGGGCACGGTCGGCGAGGTCTGGCTCCGGTCGGACCAGAACATGCTTGGGTATTGGCAGAAGCCGGATGAGACGGCAGCGGTACTGAGTGACGGGGGTTGGTTCCACACCGGCGACGCAGGATGGGTCGACCCCGAGGGCTATCTGTTCCTCCATGACCGGATCAAGGACATGATTGTGTCCGGAGCCGAGAACATCTACCCGGCAGAGGTGGAAAACGTGGTCTTCGCCCACCCTGCCGTGGCCGACGTCGCCGTGATCGGCGTCCCCGACGACAAATGGGGCGAGACAGTCAAGGCCATCGTCGTGCGGTCGTCCGACGTGGCGCCCGAGGGGCCGGATCGGGACCAGGACCTCGCGTCGGACATCATCGCTTTTGCCCGCGACCGCCTGGCCCACTACAAGTGCCCGACATCGGTCTCCTTCACTGACGCGCTGCCGAGAAACGCAACCGGCAAGGTCCTGAAGCGAGAGCTCCGTGAACCGTACTGGCGAGGGCAAGGGCGCCACATACAGTAACGACCCGCGCCCGATACGCGGCGCTGTCGGGGACAAGGCCCAATATCGACCTGAAAGTTTCTCCGACCGGGCATATGGCAGGGCAAGATTCGGTACGGTCTCTTCTATGTCTCCACGTGGTCGGAAGGTTGGAGGAATCGACGACCCCATCTGGGGTGGTGATGCTCCCGGGAAAGGCGCTGGCGATTCGACCTCTGAGTCCGCCGGGCCGAACCCCGGGTCATCGGGACCCAAACAGCCCAAGGACCCGAATCGGAACAGCGGGAGCACCAACGTGCGGGGCACGCATGATCGGCGTCGAACGCCGAGCAACCGGAGCCCGCAGCAGAATGCCCAGGATCGGCGCGGCGCGCCGAGCAATGGGAGCCCGCGGCCGACCCGGAGCGCACAACCCACCGGTGGGCCTCAACATCGCCAGCGCTCGCCGAGCAACGATGGCTTCGGTGGCCGCGCCCAGGACATCCCGCGGCGCATCCTGGTCGAAGACCCCATGACCGCTGCCGATGACGAGCGAGAGTGCGAAGTCGAGGGTTGGTTCCAGACTGACGATGGCGTACCGGTCTCGAGCGCACTCCGGCCGCTCAGCGTTGCCTGCGCTCGGCCGTGGGACCATGCCGGACACCATCGGTCGAAACCTCGTCGGGCCTACTTCCGCTCGGGCAGAGTCTGGGTGTACGAGTGGGGCATGCCCGAGGACAGTCCGGACGGTTGACGCTCGGTTGAGCCAGCAAGCCAACCGCCGGCGGTCGGGCAGCCAGGCGGTCGGGCAGCCAGGCGGTCGGCGTCGGATCAGAACAGCCCGGGAGGTTGCTCGTCGTCTTCATCTTCGTCCTCGAATTCGACGTCCACCTCGCTCTCTTCCACATAGACCTCCTCGACGACGATCCCTCTTTCGCCTTCGCCTTCCTCTGTTCCTGATGCGTCAGGTCGGCCGATGCGCTCGAGTCGGGGAACGAGCTCTTCCACCTGCATGCGCGTGCGTCGCAGGCGCCGGTCCAGTTCATCGACGATCTCCGTGGCCCGTTCCAGGCGCTCCACCAGCCGGTCGACGTCGATGACGCCGGCCTCGAACTCCTCGATGATCGTGTCCAACTCTTGACCTGCCGCGGAGTAGGTCAGCTCGGCCACCGCCGCGCTGTTCGTCACCGGGTCGCCGGCCCCGCCTTCAGTTCCTCGTGCCATCCCTGTACTCCTCATTCCTCGCTCGTCGATCCATCATCACCCGCCGCTACCTCCGCCCCGGTTCCGTAAGGCCTATCGGTCGGCGCTGTCGGCTTCGGTGCCCGCTGGTTCGGTGGCTTCATCAGCCACCACCGACGTCAGCTCGCCGTCGGCTACCTGGGTGACGAGCCTGTCGCCGATGCCCACCACGGTCACCGACCGCACCACCGAGCCGGTGGCATCGCGGGTCACCGAGTATCCCCGCTCCAACTGGCGCTGATAGTCGTAGGCGGCGAGCAGGCGTCTCCACTGGGTGACCTGCCGCTCATCGACCTCGAGTCGCCGCTCGGGTAGCGCGGCCAGCAGCGTGGCGCGCCGGAGGATGAACCGGTCGGCGTCCTCCACCGCCCGAGCGGCCGCTTTGGCGATCGTCGCGCCCTGGCCGGAAAGGACCTGGCTGTGCACGTCCAGTTGGCCTTGAACCACGCCACGTACGGCGGAGGCCCGGTGGGCCAGTCGGTCACCGTGTCTCCCCAGCTGCATCCGCGCCCCCGTCGCCAGCCGACGCCGGGCGCGCCCCAAGTGGTCGTCACTCCGAGCCACCAGCTGCTCGGCCATGCGCCCGAGCACCGCACCCGTCTCCATGGCCGTGGCCCAGCATGCCTCGGCGCGCCGGGCCAGCTCCTGGCCGCACTCGGTCGGAGTGATGTAGGACCGGCTGGCCACCTCGTCGGCCACGGACTGGTCACCCGTGTGCCCGATCCCTGTCCACACCGGCACCGGGGAGGTGGCAATGGCCCGCGCCACCACTTCGGAGTCGAAGGCAGCCAGGTCGGCTTTGGATCCGCCGCCCCTGACCACGACGATGAGGTCGCAATCGGTGCTCCCCAGGGCGCGGATGGCCCTCGCCACCGTCCTGTGGGCGTCTCGGCCCTGGACCTGGGTGGCCACCGCCCGAACGTCGAATGCGAACCCGGACGCCTCCAGTTGGCCCAGGAAGTCCCGGTAGCCCTCTGTGCCGGGGCTGGCCACCAGGCCGACCTTGAGCGGTACGGCAGGAACGGGCAGCGATCGGTTGTGGTCCAGCAATCCCTCGTCGGTCAACGCCTTGATGACGCGAGCCCGCTCGGCGGCCAACTTGCCCAGCAGGGCATCAGTGTCGAACTCGGAAAGGATGAAACTGATGTCGCCCCGAGGCTTGTAGAGCTGCACCTCCCCGCGGACCCGAACGACCAGGCCGGCATCGAGGGTGATGCCGAGTTGGTCGAGGGTCGTCCGAACCCGAGACCAGCGACTCGACCAGCACACCACTTTGAGAACCGGTGAGCCCGTGTCGTGCGCTCCGGTCGGGTCGACCAGATCGATATAGCAGTGTCCACGTGAGCTGACGTTGAACGACCGGACCTCGCCCGACACCCACACCTGCCCGGGCAAGGCGGCCCGCAAGGCCCGGTCCACCCGGCCATAGAGGTCGGCAATGGAGAGGGATGGTCGCTCGCTGAGCTCGAGATCGGCGGGTGGGAGGGATGACGCCACGGCGCCAGACTAGAGCGGGGCTATGACCCGTCGGTGACGCCCGGTCTCTCCCGTGATGCGGGGAACACGATCAGGCGTGCGCCTCAACTGACCAGGTGTGGGACCATAGGAGCGACGGTGAGTCGGCCGGGTGGTCGCGGCTCGACCTCCCGGACGAATGTTGTTCCGAGAGGATCGGGTCGAGGAAGGTCGGGACTCCATAGGGCAGGGTGCTGGTTAACAGCCAGTCGGGGCGACCCGCAGGACAGTGCCACAGAGAACAGACCGCCGATGGCCCGACTGCAGAGTTGGGCACAGGTAAGGGTGAAACGGTGCGGTAAGAGCGCACCAGCGACCGGGGCAACCCGGTCGGCTCGGTAAACCCCACCCGGAGCAAGGTCGAACAGGGGGCGTGGACTGCCCGTCCGGCAACCTCACGGTTGCCACCCCCAGGTGGACCGCTCAGATGGATGGCCACCCATCCCTCATACGAGGGAGGACAGGATCCCGCCTACAGGCCGACTCACCGTCAACACCCTGTTGTCCTGGTATTTCATGTTGAGACCTCAGGCTCGTGACGCGATTGTGACGCGGCAGCTTTACCGAGCACAGCATCGACCGCTTGGCGTGTCGAGTCATCCGAGTCCGGCCACAGGTGTGAGTAGATGTCCAAAGTCATCTGTGCCGAGGTGTGGCTAACCGCTTCCTGTACGACCTTCACAGACTCGCCATGACGGATCTGGAGCGATGCGCAGAAGTGCCGGAGCTGGTGATAACTATCGCCGACGGTATCTCTCAAGGCTCGGCAGCGTCCCGTCACATATCGGCGAATATTGTACGGCGAAGCGGCTTGCCGACCTTGTTCGTGAAGATGAGCCCTTCAGGTGTTGGGGCCACCGACGCACCTGCTCGGCTAGGGCGTCGAGGACCACATCCGGTCGCAGGATCGTCCGTGGCCGGTTCTTCCGGTCCTTCACCGGTCGCCCTAGGATGTCGACCCGATCGAGCATTAGACCTAACGCCTCGGACATACCGACGCCAGTCCCCGCCCCGAGCACGATCAGTGCTCGATAGCGATCGGGCACAGTATCGGCGGATGCTTCCACAGTCTCAATAGGTAGCGGGACCACCTTTTACGGGTGATCCCGGCATCTACGCTCCCGCAACACCCGCGGGTAAGACTATCGAACGCGACGAAACCCCGCCGTAGTCGAGAGGTCCGCGACGGGGTTCCGAAGCACTCGTATGCCGATGCGAGCGTATGGGTGCTACCCGCTCAAAAGTGCGACGAAACCCCGCCGCAGGGCGCAAGGCGGGTTTCGAAGCCGCTCGCCCCACGAGCCGAGGTGCCGACGGCCTACCCGCGGTCGGCAGCCACGAAACCACTCCCGACCGGGGGTTGAACATCGGCCACTCGGGGCACCTTCGCATCCGTCCAGGGCACAGGAACGAATAGGAACCATGACTCCCCCGATTGAGAGGCAGTTCCAAGATCACTTCTACGGCGCCATCTGGCTGTCTGTGGAGGACGATCGCGAGCAATCACCAACGGAACCGGTGGCTCCCCGCGCTCTCGCCCCGACCGATGACCAGCCCGATCAGGCGAACAGCGCGCCTAATTAGTTCAAGGGGTCGGATGTTTGCGTGATGAGGTCGTCGGCGTGCCTTTCGCAGCTGTCAACGACCTCCAACTGACAACGCCCCTCCCGATGCCGTCCTCGCCACCCGACCCGCTCCGGGCAGAACGTCGGCATTCCACGGCTCGAACCTCGAATGCGACGATGACCTCCACGCGGGGACTATGCGCCGAGGACGACAGATCGCCAGCCGCAACCAAGGAACGTCGGATGGCGAGCCGACCGACAGAGTCAAGGCCACGTTGTTCTCTTGCGGGGCAAAGGGTGGACTCTGGTACGGGACTAACCTTCAAGCAAGGAAGCGGCCCCAGATTCGGCCCAGTGAGGATGGTGCGATCATGCCAGGTGAACACTGGAAGGACGAGCCAGAAGCCCAAGACCTACCAGCCGCTGAGTCCTATCTTTCCTTGCTGGTCGGCGCGGACAACGCCGCCAAGTTGGCCAAGGCCCTGAGCAAAGAGCAAACGCTCAAACACTACGCGGCTAAGGACATTCTGCGGGCATCCGGTCTGCCGCTACTGGGTACAGACGATTCGGAGGTCGCTGCTGATCTTGAAAAGATCAAGTTCGGCAAGAAGCTTTCACCGGTGCTATTGGTCCAGGGCATCCCATTGTGGGTAGCTGACGGATACCACCGAATCTGTGTGAGTTACCACCTCGACGAGAAGAGCCCCGTCCCGTGCCGGATCGTCGGCCGTTCGTCCTAGGTTCGTCCTAGTCCAGCGACATGGACCTGAGTGAGCACGATGGTTGGGTGCTGACAGTGCCGTTCCGATTCCGGCGTCAGGCTTTCACTACTTGGTAGATGTCATAGTTGACTCCGGGTATAGGCCGAGATCTACCAACGGTAGAACCGCCGACTCCCGGCGCTCTCGCCACGACCGATCACGAGCCCGATCAGCCATAGGACGAGCAGGATGGCCGCGACGATCCATAGGAAATGCAGGGCAAACCCCAAGCCTGCGAAGATCAACACGAGTAGGAACGCGACAAGTACAACCATCAGATTAGCTTCCCCCTTCTTTAGACGGTGACCCCCTGGTCCCATCGCCTCCCTTATTCCCGACGCAGGCGGAACCCAAACGAAGGAGATCCTTGTCCAGAGAGCTAGCACTCGCAGCACGAGAGTGCTAATATGTGCGTTGATCCCGTCTAAGGGATTCCAGATAAGGAGAAGCACAAGTAGTAAAAGCAGGAGGTGATTATCATGGCCCTTGTCCGAAGTGATCCGTTCCGTGATGTTGATCGACTGTTTCAGCAGCTCTGGGCGAGCCAAGGCGCCGGAACGAACGGCGGTAGGCCGATGGCGATGCCCATGGATGCCTACCGGAAGGACGACTCCTTCTTGATCCGCCTGGATCTACCCGGAGTCCAAGCCGACACGATTGACCTGACCGTCGAGGAGAACGTTTTGACCATCAAGGCCGAGCGTCCGGCGCCTCCGAGGTCCGATGAAATCGAATCGGTGATTACCGAACGCCCCTTTGGTAGCTTCATCCGCCAGGTATTCCTCGGAACCAACTTGGACACCGGCAGCATCCATGCCGACTACGAAGCAGGCGTTTTAACGCTGGCCATTCCTGTTGCGGAGCAAGCGAAGCCGCGACGGATCGAAGTCAGCACCCGATCCGAACGGCAGGAACTCAATAGCTGATGGTTGGGAAATAGAAGGTGCAAGCGTCCCGGACGCAAATGGGAGCCGTTGCGTCCGGGACGCTCGCCTTGGTCTTCGTAGATGATGAGGGAGGAGGCGAGATGGTCACACGAAGCACGGCTGTTGCGGACAACAACGAGGCTGGAGCGAAGATAATCCCCCTGCGTCGGGGAGTCGAGTACGCGGCGATCATGGATGATCCTTGGTGCCATATCTACGTCGACGCCGCACGAAGCACGCCAGTCATCGCAATAACGGGCGAGATCGATTCGGTTTCGATGCCTTCCCTGCAAGCAGCAATCGCTGCGGCGCTGGCAGCCAAGCCGGACCGCGTCCTCATCGACGCGACCAGGGCGGAGTTCATATCGGTTGGCGGATATTGCACTATCGGCGAGCTGAGTGAGTCCGTTAACCGCGTCACCCTCTGTTCAAGATCTGGTTTAGCGGCACGGGTCATGGACATCCTTGGCTTCCCGGACGTGGTTTGTGTCGTAAGACAGCCGACTGATGCAGTGAGCCTCCTGTTGCCTGAGGCCCATGGATCGGCTACGTCCTTCAACAGTTGATCGGTAGTTTCTCTGGCTGTCTCCAGCCTCATAGGCAGCACGGGCCGACGCCGATGGGTTGGGACCCGCACACACGGCGAAACCCCGCGAGGCCGTGGCGACCTCACGGGGTTTCGCCGTACCCACCCTGCTCACATGAGAAAACGGCCGCCGGGGAGCTCATCGGATCTTGGGTGCAGGGCGCGGCAGCTTCCATAGGTGTTTCCATGTGAGCATCCGGACTCGGAGCTAAAGGCGTCCACAAATAGTGACCGTTTCAACACGATCTGTGACAGAATCGGACGGTGAGGCGCGGATGGTTCTTCCCGATTGGTCTGCTCGCCGGATCCCTGGCGCTCAGCGCGTGCTACTCGAGCAACTCGGTCGACCCAACGGTCGCAGACAACGGCGACTCGATCACCAACGTCTCGTTCCACCCAATCAGCAACACGCTGTCTCCCGACTACTCCGTGGACATCCTGGGGCAAGACGGATTCACCATTGCTCAGACGTTGCCAGTACTGCAGACGTTGCTCACCGGCCCCGAGGGCGCGCCAGACGACGTGATCCTGGAGTCGGGCACCAACGACGTGTTTCGACGGACTCCGACCTGGCAAGCCGACTTGGACACCGAAGCGTCCATGGTGGCCAACACGCAGTGTGTGATTTTCGTCAACGTGAGCAGCCATGCCGACTACTTCAACATCCAGGACGGCCTGCCTCCGATGGTGCCGTCGATCAACGCTGCGATGGCCGAAGAGGTCGCCGCCCACCCGAACTTCCACCTTCTCGACTGGGACGCCTTCATAGACAAGCCGGGCAACTACGGCGCCTACATCTACCACAGCCACTACGGGCTGGGAGTCCACCCCAACGCCGCCGGCCAGCAGGTGCTAGCCAACTTGGAACTGCAGGCCCTCCAACAGGACTGCCCATAGACCTCTGATACGGGCGGCCCAGTATCCGCTTCTTGTTCGCATGCGGTCACGTGGTCCCCGTGCGCGTCTCGGGAACAGGCGATCATACGGTCCCTGATGCAGCCACTCGATCGACGCTCAAGCAGTACCGAGATTCGACAGCCGTGACCGAACTCAAGCAGTTCGAAGAACGAGGCCATTCGTTGACAATCGATAGCG
>DASXMT010000004.1:0-2348 GCA_036495505.1 Acidimicrobiales bacterium
CTTCAACTGCTGGCCGATCAGTTCCTGCTGCTTCTGCACGGTCCTGCGCAACGGCGGGACCACGTAACGCCACAGGGCGAACAGGATGATGACGAAGCCGACCAGCTCACCGATCCACGCGCTCATTGCGCACTCCCTGCCGATTCCGGGGTCGAACTCTCGACCTCTTCGAGGAAGCGGGCGACGGTCACCGACCTGTTCGAGTCCTCCGGCAACGGCGTGCCGATGACTCGACCGGCCAGCGCGACCGAGAACTCACCGATGTGGCCCCGCAACTCCCGGACCGCCTGGGCACGCTGAGCCGACATCTGCTCACTTGCCCGCTGGGCCACGGCATTCGCCTCTTGGTGGGCCTGCTCGCGCAGCTCGTTGAGGGTCGCGGTGCCCTCCGCCCGTGCCTCGTCGCGAAGCCTGGCGGACTCACCGCGTGCCTCCGCGAGCGCGGTGGCGTACTTGGCCTGCGCGGCCTTCAGCTTCTCCTCAGCCTGCTGGCTGTCCTGCGCCGTCTTGCGGATCTTGGCGTCGCGTTCGTCAAGAGACTTCTGCAACGGCGGCAGAATGACCTTCCAGAACACGAACAGCACGATCAGGAAGATGATCAGCTCAACGAAGAACGTGCCGTTCGGGAGTAGGAAGATGTTGCCAGCGGCGAGCTCCTGCGTCGTCGCCATGGAGATCAGGTGGCCTGCACGCCGAAGACGAACAGCATGATCACGGCGAACGCCAAGGCGATGAAGTAGTTACCTTCGGCGAGACCCGCGGTGATGATGAACGGCGTGAACAGTCGGCCCTGGGCCTCGGGCTGCCGGGCGACACCGGCGACCATCTGGCTACCAGCAAGACCGTCACCGACGGACGCACCCAGGGCGCCACCGCCCAGTGCGAGACCGGCGCCGACGTACGCGCCAGCCGTAGTGATTGCCTGGTTGAGGTCGGTCATCGTTTTCCCTTACCTGATCTTTCCACTAGGTCCTTGCGGGGCACTGGCGAAACCGGTTTGGGCCGCCAGATCGAGAGGGATCAGTGCTCGCCCTCCCTGATCTCCATCGCGTCGGAGAAGTACACGATGGTCAGCAGGACGAAGATGAATGCCTGGATCAACCCGATACCGAGGTCGAAGAGTTTCCACGCCGCGTTGGGCAGCCACAGCACGTAGCCCGGCAGCAGGCCGAGCACCTCGATCATGATGCCGCCGGCGAAGATGTTGCCGAACAACCGAAGCGGCAGCGAGATCAGGTTGGTGAACTCTTCGAGGATCCACAGCGGCCCGAGTGCCGCGTAGTGGCCCTTGTACACGTGCAGCAGGTGCTTCCAAGGCCCTTGTGGCGGCGGATGCCGACCGCGTAGCGCCAGACGAACAGCAGGATGGCCAGCGCGTAGACCAGGTTCACGTCCGAGGTCGGCGGGGGCAGCACGTCGCCGCCGTTCTCGCCGAAGTTCATCGGCAGCACGGAAAGCCAGTTGCAGGTGAGGATCAACAGGAACAGGGTGATCGACAGCGGCACCAGGAACGGTGCGACCTTGACCCCGATCGCGTTCTCGATCTGCGTGCGCATCAACCGGTTGACGGTCTCGAAGCTCAGTTGGACACCGTTGGGCACGCCCGAGGTGACCTTGGCCCGCACGAAAAGGCCGAGCCCGATCACGATCGCCGCTGCGATCAGCGTGCCGATCACGGTGTCCGCGTTGATGGTCAGGCCGAAGACGTCCCATTCGGCGTGGGTGCCGGGCTGCTCGATGCTCACGGCAGCCAGATACATGTCGGTCATTGCTTGCGGCGCTCCTTCATGACCGGCAGAAGGGTATGGGCGACAAAGATCAGCTGGAAGACGACGAGACCGAAGAAGACTCCGAGTCCGTCTGGCCTAACGAAGAAGCCAAGAGCGAGGTCGATGATCGTGATGACGAGCAGTCGCTGCAGTGACGAGCCGGCCATGGCCCGCTTGGTCGAGTTCTGCTCGGAGATGGCCCGCAGTGCCGCGCGGTGCAGCATCCGGGCGTTGGCCAGACCGAGCACGAGCCCGACGAGGAACAGGATGCCCATCACGACGTGACCGAACACCGCGCCCAGCGCGATCCCGACGACCGCGAAACCGGCCGAGACAAGCACCGGTCGGCGTAGATTCAGCACTACCTCCGCTGGCACGTTCGCCGCGGCTGCTCGCATCGCTGACAACTGGACCCCTCGACCTCAATCTCTGTTGAACCGTCGGTACATCGAATACATGTATGACGATGCCCCGATGATGCCGACAGCTAATCCGACGAGCGTGAATACCGGAAAGTCATGAACGTTCGTATCGACGACCCAACCGACCGCCATACCGCCGATGACCATCGCCACGATC
>DASXMT010000005.1:0-6774 GCA_036495505.1 Acidimicrobiales bacterium
CTCCAGATGGGTGGCCCGGGTCCTTCGCATGGTCACGGCCAAGGTGGCCGCGTTGAGCACCATTCGGGCATCACCACCGACGAGGCGTCCCAGTTCCTGGGAGGGATCGGGAGCACACAGGGCATCGAACACAGCCTCTTCCTGTCGACCGAAGAGCTCGGGCAGCACGCGGTTCACCACCACGGCCGACAGCTGCACCGTCGTCTGTTCGCGTACCTGGTCAGCCAGCTCGATGGTCTCGTTCACCGGCATCTCCTCGGGCGTGCACACCGCCACCAGGCCCGTCTGCGCCGGGTCCGAGAGGATCTTCAGCATCCAGTCGGTCTGCGAGCGGATGAGGCCGACCTTCACCAACTCGTTGATGGCCTGCGGGGCCGCCAGCTGGCCCACGATGTGACCCGACGCCGGAGCGTCCACCACCACCAGGTCGTAGTGACCTTCGCGGACCTCGTAGCAGAACTTGCCCACCGTCAGGATCTCCCGGACGCCGGGAGCGGCCGTGGCCACGAAGTCGAAGGCCTTGGCCAGCGGACCGATGCGCCCGACCACCGGGATCCGCAGCTGGAGCTTCAGGTACTCCCGGAGCGACGCCTCGGTGTCCATGGTCATGGCGAACAGACCGGGCAGGAGCTCTCGCTCTTTGAACCGCGTTGGTTTCGCCTCGTAGAACCCGGCGACATCCCCCTTGGCGTCCACTTCGCAGATGAGGACGCGCTTCCCTCGTTGGGAGGCGAGGAGCGCCAACGCGGAGGCCAACGTCGTCTTGCCCACGCCGCCCTTGCCCGTGACGAACAGCAGCCTCAGGTCGAGAAGGGGAGTCAGGTCCGAGCTCACGGAGCGGGAACGGGATCGGCCGGCGGATCGTGCGAAATGGGCGGATCCGGCACCTCGGCCGTCGGGCGGATCACCTGCAGTCTCAGGAGATCCCGAAACCGACCCGCCGCTCGGTCGTCGGGGCATCCACCTCGATGTATGCGACCTTGGCTGACGGCACGCCGACGCGGCGGCCCTTGCGGTCGGTCAGCCACAACATGCTGCCCTCACCGGACAGAGTCTCTTCGATGTCGGCCAGGACCTTGTCACGATCTGTGTCCTCGGCCAACTCGACGTCGAGCTCCTTGACCGACTGGACAATCCCGATACGCACGTCCACCTGGCACGCTCCTCTCAGAAGGACGCCGGCAGCTCTGCCGGCTGCCACCGACGATACAAGGTCCGAGACAGCCGCCGTCCCGTTGCCCCCCGGTCACACCCCTGGGCCACACTGGAGACATGTTGGGTGACAGCGAACGGGAAGGCGAGACCGAACGGAATCGCCGGTGGGCCTCCACCATGGTCGGCTACCCCGATCACGGAACCAGGTTCGCCCACTCCGACAGCCACACCGGAGCGGGGCCGAACGCAGTGACCCCGTTCGACCGGCTCCAGCGGGAGGACCTTGAGGACGCCCAGCTGGCCCCCGGGGCGACCCGTGCCCATGGCGCCGGCAACCGGGTGCGGGCTGAGGAGCCCGATGGCTGGCGCACCTGCTTCGAGCGGGATCGGGACCGGATCCTGCACGCCACCGCCTTTCGCCGCCTGGCCGGCAAGACCCAGGTGTTCGTCTTCCCCGACGACCATCAGCGGACCCGGCTCACGCATGCACTGGAGGTGGCCCAGGTGGCCACCAGCATTGCCCGGGCGTGCCGGTTGAACGTCTCCCTGACCGAGGCCATCGCACTCGGTCACGACTGCGGTCACGGTCCAGGCGGACACGCCAGCGAGGACGCGCTCTCGCCGTACCTCGACGGGGGGTTCGACCATGCCGTGTGGGGCGCCGATGTCTCCCTGGGCCCGCTCAACCTCTGTACCGAGACACTCGACGGGATCCGCAACCACTCCTGGTCTCGCCCGGCCCCCTCGACCCCCGAGGGCGAGGTGGTGAGCTGGGCTGACCGCATCGCCTATGTCTGCCATGACTTCGAGGACGCCGTGGCCAGCGGGATCGTCACATCGAGCGTGCTTCCCGACGTGGTCCGGGCCCGCTGCGGCGAGCGCCGGAGCCAGCAGCTCGGGTCGTTCATAGACGGCGTGGTCGAGACGGTGGCTCGGACCGGTCGGATCGGTATGGGCGAGGAACTGGCCGACGCGCTCGCTGCCTTCCGAGAGAGCAACTACCAGCACATCTACCTTCGTCCCAGCTCCCTGGCCCAGAACGGGGCGGTGGTTGCCGTCTTGCGGGCGCTGGTCGACCACTATGCCGATCGCCCGAATCGAATCCCGTCGGTGGCCGAGGCGGGCGGATCCCTTCGGGGCGGCGAGTCGGAGGCCCTCCGGGCCGGCGTTGAGTACGTCGCCGGCATGACCGACCGGTTCGCCTTCACCCAGGCCGTCGCCGTGCTCGGCTGGGACCCGACCAAGCTCCCGGTGGGCGTGGGGGTGGCCGGACGTCCCTAGCGAGTCGTCGTCACAAGCACTTGGCACCACCATCGCCGGCACCGCCATGGCCGGCTGCCACCGCGCCGGGGCAGGCGACCGGGCATCGCTGCCCAATCACTGCTCAGTGAACGGTGAGCTCCTGGCGGTACACCCGTGCCGGTCCGAGACCGACCATCTGCTCTGCCAGTCGGGAGAAGGCCTTGGCCGCCTCTCCGTCGGGATCAGCCACCATCACCGGCACCCCGATGTCGCCGCCTTCGCGCAGCGCCGGCACCAAGGGGATCTGGGCCAAGAGGGGCACGCCCAGCTCGCCGGCGAGGCTCTTCCCACCCCCTGATCCGAACAGCTCGTACCGGGTGCCGTCGTCGCCGGTGAACCAGCTCATGTTCTCGATGACCCCCCGCACGGCCAGCTTCAGCTTCCGGGCCGCATAGGCCGAGCGTTGCGCCACCCGTTGGGCCGCGGCCTGCGGCGTGGTGACCACGAACACCTCGGTCTTGGTCAGATACTGCCCGAGCGACAGCGTGACGTCGCCGGTGCCCGGAGGCATGTCCACCAACAGGAAGTCGGGCTCGCCCCAGTACGCGTCGACCAGGAATTGCTCGAGGGCTTTGTGCAGCATGGGCCCCCGCCATATGACCGGGGTCTCGTCGGGAACGAAGAACCCCATCGACAGGCAGCGCACGCCGTGGACCGTCGGCGGGATGACCAAGTCGTCGATGATCAACGGGTCGGTTCGGACCCCCAGCATCTTCGGGACCGAGAACCCGTACACGTCGGCATCGAGGATCCCGACGTCGTGACCCTGCTGGGCCAGAGCCACAGCCAGGTTGACCGTGACCGAGGATTTCCCCACTCCACCCTTGCCCGAGGAGATCCCGATGACGCGGGTTCGCGAGCGGGGCAGCATGAACCGGTTGGGTCGACCCTCTTCGTGCCCGAGCTGGCCGCCCTGGCCGTGATCGTGCCCGTGGTCGTGGCCGTTTTCGTCCGCGTAGGCCGATACCCCTCCGTCGAGTGGTTCCCCCCGCAGCAACAGGCGTACCCGCCGCCGCTCCTCCTCGGTCATGACCGCCACCTCGCCACCGACCTCGTCGACGCCCTTCAGGGATCCCACGGCCGCCCTGACCCGAGTGACCAGGTCGTCGACCTGGGGGTACTGGCCGACCGGTACGGCCAAGTCGACCGTCACCCGTTTCCGCTTGACCGACACCGATCGCACCATGCCCAGCTCGCCGAGCGTGCGACGAAGCTCCGGGTCCGTCACCGCTTCGGCAGCGGCCCGCACCTGTGCTTCGTCAATGGACATGAACGTCTCTCCTCGGAACAAAATGGCTTCACGACTACACTAGGTGACGTGTCATCAAACCAGGACCGGTCCGGCGCGGCAGTAACGCCGCTGGTGACCGGGGCAATTCCTTCCGACAACGACTTCTCTGCCGCGGCCGCGGCGGTGACATCGGCCTTCGGCGACCCGACCCGCAGGGAGATCTACCTCTTCGTCCGTTCCAACCCCGGGGCCACCGCCTCGGAGGTGGCCACCCGCTTCTCGCTCCATCCCAACGTGGCTCGTCACCACCTCGAACGTCTCGCCGCCGGGGGGTACGTCGACGTCACCATGGAACGCGCCGCCGGGCACGGCGCCGGCCGACCGTCCAAGCGCTTCACGGTGATCGGCAATGACCCCACCCTCGATTTGTTCACGCGGCGGGACGACTTGCTCATCCTCCTGCTACAAGAGGCCCTCAACCTGCTCGGGCCAGAAGCGGCCGAGCACATGGCCGAGCGCGTCGGCGAAGAGTACGGACGGACGCTGGCCGGCCATATGGCACCGGGAGACGGACAGCGGTCCTTGCGGACGGCCATGCACGCCATCGCCGAGACCTTGACCGCCCACGGGTTCTCCGCTCACGCCGAGGACCAGGGCACCTCCACCGCGGTGGTGGCGGACAGCTGCCCGTTTGGGGACGCGGCGTCGCAATACCCCGTCCTCTGCGCGGTCGATCGCGGCATGGTCAAGGGGCTGCTTGCCGGGCTGTGCGGGGAGACCCCCGAGGGAGCGGTTCCCGTGGTGCTGTCGTCGCGGGCACGCGGCGACGACGCCTGCGTCGCGTTGGTCTGAACGTGCCACCGGGATCACCGGCCCATCCAGTGGCTGGGCTGCGAGGGTCAGGGCCGGGCCCTCTTGACAACGGAGCCCGTTCGATCGTTTCGCGGGTCTAGGAAATGGCCCGGCACTACCTCGACCACGCGTCGACGACGGCCCTGCGACCCGAGGCGTCGGCGGCCATGGACGCATGGCGGGATACTGGCATCGCCGCCGATCCTGGACGAGTCCACACCGAGGGCCGCATGGCCCGGGCCACCCTGGAGGACGCACGCGACCAGGTGGCCGAGTTCTTCGGGGTCCGCTCGCGGCAAGTCGTGTTCACCTCGGGCGGCACCGAGGCCATCAATGCCGCCGTGTGGGGAGCAGCCCAAGCCCGACCGGGCCCGATGCTGTGTTCCGCGGTGGAGCACTCGGCCGTCCGCGATGCGTCGGCCCGGGCCGGGCCGGTGCTGGGCCTCCCCGTCGACCAACTCGGTCGCATCGACCCCGATACCGTGTCCGACGCCCTTGAGCGGGCCCGGGCCCAGTACGACCACGCTGTGTCTCTCGTCCATTGCCAATGGGCCAACCACGAGGTGGGAACGGTGCAACCGGTGGCCGCGGTGATCGATCGATGCCGGCAGCCAGAGTCTCCGGTCCTCGTCCACGTCGACGCGGTGGCCGCCGCCGGACATGTCCCGTGCGATCTCGGTGCCCTCGATGCCGATCTGGTCTCTGTCTCTGCCCACAAGCTGGGCGGACCTCCCGGCATCGGCGCGTTGGTGGTGCGCCGGGGCCTTCGGGTCGATTCGTTCCTGGTCGGCGGTGAGCAGGAACGGGCCCGACGGGCCGGGTTCGAGAACGTCGCCGCCACGGTGGGGTTCGCGGCGGCCGTCACCGCGTTGGCCGCCGCCGGCACGGCTGACGCGGAGGAGATCTCGGCCCGTCGATTCGCCGGTCAGATCCGGGAAGCAGCTCTGGCCATTCCCGGGGTCACCGAGTACGGAGACCCAGAGCACCGCGTTCCCCACATCGTGTGCCTGGGAATCGAGGGCGTCGAGGCGGAGCCCATCCTGCTCGGCCTGGACCAAGCCGGCATCGCCGCCCACTCGGGCTCGTCGTGCTCGTCGGAGTCCCTCGAGCCGTCGCCCGTGCTCCAGGCCATGGGCGTCGACGCCGACCGGTCACTTCGTCTGTCGGTGGGGTGGTCCACGTCCGACGCCGACATCGAAGCCTTCGCCGCGGCGTTCCCTCGCGTGGTTGCCGACTTGCGGGCGCTCCGCTCCTGACTGGGGCACGCCTCGGCCAGTCGTCGGTGCCCGGTCAGGCCCGAACAGGAACGGTGATCTCAGGCCGCGGGGACCTTTGAGGGGAGGGCCACGCCGGCCTGGGTGTAGGCCTGGCGAATGTAGGGCGCGGCCTGCTTGATGACCGACGCACCGGGCACGGGGTTCGTGGCCCCCAGGAACTGCCGGTACTGCGCCACCGCACCGGTCGCATTGTGGTCCTGCAGCAACAGGATGGTCCCCAGGTAGAGGTGGCCGGCAAAGTCCTGGGGATCGAGTTTCACCGCTTGCTGCACCAGCTTGCGACCCTCGGACGTCAACGTGGCACTGTTGCCCGACGATCCCACCTGATAGTCGAGCCAACCCAGCTGCGCGGTGGCCTGGGGCTGGTGGGGACTCTGGCTCAGGATCTGGTTGTAGAGCTGGGCCGCCTGGCTGAAGTTCCCAGTGTCCTCGTCGGCCGCCGCTTCGGCCAGCGTCTGCGCGATCTTCTGCTGTTGGCTGAGCGTGATGTCTCCGGTCTCGGTCTGGCCCGGAAGCCGGGGCACGGCGATCAGCACCACAACCAATACGATCGCCCCACTGAGGGCCACCACCGATCCACCCAGGAGGAAGCGCTGTTGGCGGCTCCGCCGCGGGCGGGGGGTCGAGGCCGGAGTCGGTGCCGGAGCGGTTGGTTCGGCCGATTCCGGCTCCGTCTGTGGAGCGCCATCAGCCGATGAACCCGCACGGTATGAGGCAGTGGTACGAGCGGAGGGGACGGCAGCTCCGGCAGCTCCGGAAGCGGCGGCCGCGGTGACCAGAATGTCCGGTGCCGGATCCGCCCCTTCGAGGGCCACGATCCGGGCGTCGATGGCCTCGAGTCGACCGCGGTCGCGCCGAGAGAGGGCTTGGTAGTCCGCGTCGGAAAGGTCCCCGGCGTCGTGCTCCGCTCGAGCATCGGCCAGCGACCGCTCCAGGAACAGGCGACGATCAGCCAGC
>DASXMT010000006.1:0-8624 GCA_036495505.1 Acidimicrobiales bacterium
CTGACGGGAATCCGAAAGCGGACCGCGCCGGATGAGCCTCTGGCAGCCGATCTCTGCTCAGTCGGTTGCGGCGACCTCGACGTTCAGCTCAAAGATCACGCCACCATTCAGCTCGACCCTGATGTTGTGGGCTCCGATCTCCTTGATCGGCTCCTCCAGGACCAGGTCCTTGCGGTCCACAACCGCGCCGGTCTGGGACTCGACCTCGCGGACGATGTCCGCCGCCGATACCGAGCCGAACAGCTTGCCCGCTGCACCGGCTCGAGCAGGAACGGTGATGGTGTGGCCGACAAGGGTCCGGGCCACCGTCTCTGATGACTCGCGATCGCGGGCATCCCGCAGGTCGCGCGAACGCCGCATGGACGCGGCCTGACCCTCGACCCCCGGGGAGGCGACGATGGCCTTGCCTCCAGGCAGGAGGTGGTTGCGGGCGAACCCGCCCGAGACGTCGATGATGTCGCCGCGTTTTCCCACACCGCTGATGTCACTGCGAAGGAGGACCTTCATGTCAGCCCTCACCTCCCTCGGACACCGGCGCTGCTACTGCTTCGGCAACGGGCGCCTCCGCCGATGGGGCGGCGGCCGGCGCTACCGGACTGGAGCCAGCGTCGCCCGAGGGCGGGCGGGGGGGTGCGCCTGCGCCCGGACGGGGCCCCGGGCGGTCGGAGCGGTAGCCACCACCCTCTTCCTCGGAGTCACGGCGGCGGCCACCCGAACCACCGAAGCCACCGCCACCCTCACGACCACGGCCGCCACGGCCGCCGGGGCGTTCCGTGGTGGTCCGCTGGGTGTACGGCAACAAGGCCAGTTCCCGGGCCGTCTTGATGGCGATGGCGACGTCCCGCTGGTGCTGGGTGCAGTTTCCCGAGACCCGGCGAGCCCGGATCTTCCCGCGATCGCTCATGTACTTGCGGAGCATGTTGACTTCCTTGTAGTCGACCCACTCCACCCGGTCCTTGCACAGCGCGCACGGCTTCTTCTTGATCCGCCGCCCTGCGTCCTTGGGCGCCCGCCGGCTGCTGTTTCCTCCACGATCGTTACTGCGTGCCACTAGAAGGGCTCCTCGCTGTATCCATAACCGCCGTCGCCGGCGCCACCACCTGATTGTCCGCCGCCTTGCTGGCCGCCGCCTTGCTGGCCGCCGCCTTGTTGGCCGCCTCCGCCGCCGCCCCGATTGCCGCCACCCTCGTTCGGGCCGCGTCGCTCGTTCTTGGTCACTTGGGCGGTGGCCCACCGGATGCTCGGGCCGATCTCGTCCGCCACCACTTCGACCTTCGAGCGCTTGTCACCGTCCGGCGTCTCCCAGCTGCGCTGTTCCAGGCGCCCGGTCACGAGCACCCTGGCCCCGCGGGTCAGGCTCTCCGCCGCGTTCTCGGCCATCTCGCGCCAGCAGACCACATCGATGAACGACGTGGCCTCTTCCCACTCTTGGGTCTGGCGGTTCTGCCAGCGACGGTTCACCGCCAACCCGAAGCTGGCCGTGGCCTGACCCGTGTTGGTGAACCGAAGCTCGGGGTCGCGGGTGATGTTGCCCACCAGCGTCACAGTGTTTCCGTTAGCCATGGATCAGCCCTCCGTTGAGCGTGCGGCGGCAGTACTGGCCGCGGTGGCCGCAACTTCGGCCCGGCGGCCCGCCACCTTGTCCGGCAGGCGCATGACCTTGTGGCGGAGCACCTCGTCGGCCAGAACGAAGATGCGCTCCATGTCGGCCACGGCATCGGGCTCGGCCGTGAGCTCGATGACGACGTAGTAGCCCTCGCGCTTGTGGTGGAGCTCGTAGGCGAAGGTCCGCTTGCCCCATCGCTCCACACGCCCCGGGTTCCCGCCCTTGGCCTTGAGCGCGCCCAGCGCACGGTCGAGCACCCCGTTCACCGCGGCCTCGTCGGCCCCGGTGTCGAAGATCACCATTGTTTCGTATGGCCGCATCGGCGGCGTACCTCCCTCCGGATCGGACAGGTCGTGTCCGAGCCCCACCTCTGTGGAGCAGGTTGGATCTGTTGACCGACAGCCACGCTGGGGTCAAAGCAACGCACCAGTGTAGCCGTGGCTACGAGTACACCTCGCCCTCGCCCGGAAAGGTGCCCGCCCGCACGTCGGCCGCGTAGGCGGCGATGGCTGCCGTGGCCTCTCCGGCCAGGTCGGCGTAACGCCGGACGAATTTCGGAACCTTGCCCGTGTTCAAGCCCAGAAGGTCGTGGAACACCAGGACCTGGCCGTCGCACCCCGCTCCGGCCCCGATGCCGATCATCGGGATCTCCTGGTCCTTGGAGATGGCCGCCCCCAACGGGGCCGGGATCCCCTCGAGGACCACGGCGAAGCAACCGGCATCGGCCAGGGCGCTGGCGTCGGCGTTGAGCCTGTGCCCTGCTTCTTCTCCCCGGCCCTGGACGCGATAGCCGCCCATGGCGTGCACCGACTGGGGGGTGAGCCCCAGGTGGCCCATGACCGGTATCTGGGCGCTGATCAGGGCCTCGATCATGGGGACCCGGATGCTGCCGCCCTCGAGCTTCACCGCTCCGGCTCCGGCTCTGACCAGCGCAGCCCCGTTCCGGACGGTGTCTGCCGGGTCGAGGTGATAGCTGAGCCAGGGAAGGTCTGCCACCACCAGGGCCTGCGACTTGGCCCGGGCGACGGCGGCCGTGTGGTGGACCATGTCGTCGATGGTGACCTGCAAGGTGTCCTCGTACCCGAGGACGTTGTTGGCCAACGAGTCGCCGACCAGGATGATGTCGACGCCGGCGGCGTCGGCTATCCGGGCGCCCGGGGCGTCGTAAGCCGTGACCATGACGATGGGGTCGGCTCCGGCTGTGCGTTTCCGGGCGCGGACATCGGGGACGGTGACCGGCCCAGATCGGGCTTCGGGCATAGGTGTTCCTCCTGGTCGGCCGTCCAGCGCACGGAGGCTGCCGGCGGCGTGTGGGACACCCGGACGGGTGTCGTGAAGTAGTGCCTGGGTCGAGGCTACTCCGCGCCGGGTATGGGTCACAGCGTGGCGGCGCCGATGCAGCCACCGTGGGCGTGATTACCCCCCGCGGCGCGCGCCGGCCCGGTCCCGCAACGGCGCCCGAGCCACCGCCTCGACTCCGGCCCCGGCCGGGTACATCCGGGTGAGATGGTTCCACGAGCACTCCGGGCACACCTCGATCACGTAGCAGACGACAGGGTCCTTCCGGCGCCACAGCCGGTTCAACTCCGCTGCCGAACTCACGCACCGGCCTCCCGAAGGCAACCGTGACCCGAAGACGAACGTCACGTCGACCAGGTCCGCCTCCTCGCAGATCGGGCATCCCTCCCCCGAGGGCTTTCCCACGTTGCGGGCGGCCCGCAACAGCTCGGGGTGGGCGTCGCAGACGTCCAGACGGGACAGCCGGCCCTTCCGGAACTCGCTCACGACGGCATTGCGGGCGAGCCGATACTCGACCCGTCCTCCGGTCGGAGACGTCTGGACACCATCGAGCGCTCCTGGGCGCGAACTCACGGCCTCAGGTTAATGCGCTGCAGCACCAAAGGCCCGCGCCCCGGACGGCCCGCCAGCGGGCGTCGGGGGCCAGGGGAACTCCCGGATACCGTGTTCGTGCGCGTCGATATGGTTGCATCGATATATCGATCTGATATATCGTTTAATCATGCAGTACGTGAACACCATGCCATGGGGAGCCTCAGGCGACGGGCGCTCGGGCGCCGTCGGGGTGGGCTGACGTGCTCGACCTGGCCATTCTGGGCCTGCTCCAGGAACATGAGCTCCACGGCTACGAGATCAGAAAGCGGCTCCGAGACGAGCTCGGCCTGTTCTCGAACATCTCCTTCGGATCGTTGTATCCCGCACTGGCCAAGCTGGAGGCAGCGGGTGCGGTGATCGGAACCGAGTCGGGTGGCGCGGCGACGGCGAGCGCGCCGATCCCGCTCACCGGGTCGTTGGGTGGCGAGCGGGCCGCTCTACGCTCCCGCCGGGCCGGTTCCACCCGCGGCACCAAGCGATCGCGCAAGGTCTACCGCATCACCGATGTCGGCCATCGCATGTTCGAGGAGCTCCTCGACGCCGGCGGGTCGGCCGGAGCGGACGACGCTCGGAGCTTCGGGTTGCGCCTGGCCTTTGCCAAGCATCTGGCCCCCCAGGCCCGCCTGGGCCTCCTCGAGCGCAGACGGGCGCAGCTCGTCCAGCGCTTGGCCGCCGATCGGGCCCGGGCCGCAGCCGGCACCGACCTCGACCGGTACACCCGGTCGCTCGTCGAGCACAGCACCGAGGCAACCCAGCACGACATCTCCTGGCTGGACCAGCTCATCGAGACCGAGAAACGAACCGAAGCACCAACAACCTGAGAAGAGAACGGCGAACCCGCCAATCGGGGGCGCCGGGACGACGACAGTGAAGGGAAATTGATCTAATGAGCAACATTCGAGTGGCGATCGCCGGCGTTGGGAACTGCGCCAGCTCGCTCATCCAGGGAGTCGAGTACTACCGCGACGCCGACCCGACAGAGACGGTCCCCGGCCTCATGCACGTCGTGCTCGGCGGCTACCACGTCCGGGACCTCGAGTTCGTGGCCGCATTCGATGCCGACGCCACCAAGGTGGGCACCGATCTGGGCAAGGCCATCTTCGCCGGTCAGAACAACACCATCCGGTTCGCCAGCGTGGGCGACATGGGAGTGACCGTCCAGCGGGGCCCAACCCTCGACGGCTACGGCAAGTACTACCGGGAGACCGTCGAAGAGTCGCCCGAGGAGCCCATCGACGTCGTCGCCGCCCTCCGGGACAGCGGCGCCGACGTCCTGGTCAGCTATCTTCCCGTCGGATCCGAGGAGGCGCAGCGGTTCTACGCTGACGCCTGCCTCCAGGCCGGTGTGGGATTCGTCAATGCCATTCCCGTGTTCATCGCCTCCGATCCCGAGTGGGCCCGGAAGTTCCGAGACGCCGGCCTGCCCATCGTGGGCGACGACATCAAGAGCCAGGTGGGCTCCACCATCGTCCATCGGATCCTGACCCGGCTGTTCGAGGACCGCGGACTGGCCCTCGACCACACGTATCAGTTGAACGTGGGCGGGAACATGGACTTCAAGAACATGCTCGAGCGTGACCGCCTGGAGTCGAAGAAGGTGTCCAAGACCCAAGCGGTGACCAGCCAGATCGAGCACGGAACACTGCCCTCCGACGACGTGCACATCGGCCCGTCCGACCATGTGCCGTGGCTCCACGACCGCAAGTGGGCCTACATCCGCATGGAGGGCCGGAACTTCGGTGATGTACCGCTCAATCTGGAGTTGAAGCTCGAGGTCTGGGACTCCCCCAACTCGGCCGGCGTCATCATCGACGCCGTGCGGTGCGCCAAGCTGGCGCTCGATCGGGGTGTCGGCGGCCCGCTGCTCGGACCATCGGCGTACTTCATGAAATCGCCGCCGGTGCAGTACCACGACGACGTCGCCCACGACATGGTCGAAGCCTTCTCCGCCGGGGCCACCGATCCCTCCTGGCCCGAGGACTGATCACCGGATCAGGCGGGCTTTGGTCGCTCGTCCCACCACGCCTGCAGCCGACGGCGGGCCTCCTCCTCGCCCAACGGCCCCTCTTCCAGGCGCAGCTCCAACAGGAACGACAGGGCGGCTCCCACGTCGCGGCCCGGCCGCAGGCCCAGCTGGTCCATGATCTGCGTGCCGTCGAGATCGGGGCGGATGGCGTCGAGCTCCTCTTGTTCCCGCAGCACGGCGATCCGGGCTTCGAGCTCGTCCATCCGGCGACCCAGGGCTCGGGCCTTGGCCGCATTCCGGGTGGTGCAGTCGCAGCGGGTGAGTTCGTTCAGCCGGTCGAGCAGCGGTCCGGCGTCACGCACGTAGCGGCGGACGGCACGATCGGTCCACCCCAACCGGTAGGTGTGGAAGCGAAGGTGCAGCTCCACCAGATCGGTGACCGTTTCGACCTCGTCCTTCGGATAGCGCAGTGCGGTCATCCGCTCACGTGTCATGCGGGCGCCCACCACCTCGTGGTGGTGAAAGGTCACCCCTCCGTCTCCGAAGGCGCGGGTCTTGGGCTTGCCCACGTCGTGGAAGAGCGCGGCCAGCCGCAGCATCCGGTCGGGACTGGTCTTGTCCATCACCGCCAGCGTGTGGGCCAGGACGTCCTTGTGACGGTGGATCGGGTCCTGCTCCAGGGCCAGGCCGGGCAGCTCGGGAAGGAATTCGGCCGCCAACCCGGTCCTGACCACGAACCACAGAGCCACCGAGGGGACGGGGACCATCACCATCTTGTCCAGCTCGTCCCGGATCCGCTCGGCCGACACGATGGACAGGCGCCCATGGCCGGCCTTCACCGCCTCGACCAGCTCCGGCGTGGGTTCCAAGCCGAGCCGGGCGATGAACCGTGCCGCCCGCAGCATCCGCAGCGGGTCGTCGGCGAAGGAGACCTCGGGGTCCAAGGGGGTCCGCAACCGTCGGGCAGCCAGGTCGGCCAAGCCGTTGAACGGGTCGATGAGCTCCATCTCGGGCAGGCGGAGGGCCATGGCGTTGACGGTGAAGTCCCGACGCGACAGGTCGTCCTCCACGCTGTCCCCGAAGGCCACTTCGGGTTTCCGGGAATCGGGGTGGTAGGCCTCGGCCCGGTGGGTGGTGATCTCGTAGGTCAGCTCGCCGCGTTTGCTACCGATGGTCCCGAACCGCTTGCCCTGGGTCCAGACAGCGTCGGCCCAGCCCGAGACGATGGCCTCGATGTCGTCGGGCCGGGCGTCGGTGGTGAAGTCGAGGTCGTGGTCCAATGGCTGGTCGGTCGCCGCGTCACCAGCCACGATGGCGTCGCGAACCGAGCCCCCGACCAGGTAGAGGGTATGGCCGGCAGCCCGGAAGACCTCGGACAGCTCGGCCGTGGCCTCGACCAGCGGCTGCAATCGGGCAGGTAGCACGCCGCCGAGGGTAGTTCGACTGGCGTAGGCTGCCGTGCGAAGTGAACTGGGAACGAGGCAGCCTTTGGCCGCGCGGCAGCCAACCCCGAGGCCCTGTGCCCGGGAACGGCCCCGCCCCGTTCACCGGGGTGGCAGCGAGTCGTGCCCAAAAAAAGGTCGTCCGGCGGACGGTGTGGAAATCGCTGGTCTGCGGGGTACCGGCCGTAGCGGCGATCGTCACGACCGTGGTGGCTGGCCCGGCCTCGGCGGCCACGCTTGCGGCGTCGCCCCGGGCGGGCGGAACGCCCCAACCCGCCCTCACCCTGGTCTCCCAAACCAACTGGGTCACGGCCACCCGTCCCACCTTCGACCTGGTGCTGGCGGCCGGGCCTGGCACGCCGTCGGAGAGCCAGCTGGGGGTGACCATTGCCGTGTACCCGTGCCTGGGTACACCATCGGGATTCGACCAGACAGTCACGTCGAAGACCGGGCCCACCGGGAAGCCGCTGACCTCCACCACCAGTCCGGTGCCGTGGACCTCGCTCACCCCCGCGATCGGTGGGGGCGTGGACGTCCCCATCCCCGTCGTCACCGATGGCTCGTCGTCGTCGGTGCCAGGCGCGCCCCTCGGAGGATTTGCCGCCCGACTGAGCGACTGCGACGTGGCCAACGGTGGCGTGTACCCCGTACGGGTCCAGCTGGTGGACATCCATTCCAACGCCGTGGTCGGTGCCCTCACCACCCACCTGGTGTACTCCACGGCACCGGCCAACACACAGAAGCTCCGGTTCGCCTGGGAGCTGCCCATCCAGACTCCGATCCGTGCTGCAGTCACCGCTCCCTCGGCTTCGATGCTGGCCGCCGACCCTTTGAGCGCGTTGTCGAAGCCGTCGGCGGCAACCCTGGCCCAGTTGGCCCAGGTGGCCGACGCCGTGAATGCCGCGCCCTCCGTACCGGTGACGGTAGCGGCATCCTCCCAAGCGCTCCGCGCCCTGTACGCCGGGGGTCACGCCGGCACCATCACCGCCCTGAAGGCAGCCAATCAGACCAACCGGCAATACCTCTGGACCTCCTACGTGCCCGTCGACGCCGCTGCCCTCGTCGATTCTGGGTTGACCGGCGAGCTGACCCTGCAGCTCCGCACCGGCTGGGCCGGGGTAGGCGCGGTGTCCCGGGCCCCCGGTCCGGCCCAGGCAGCCACGGCCGGGGCGTGGATCACCAACGACCCGATCGACGACGCCGCCCTGGCCCAGCTGCAGGCGGAGGGGTACGACCAGGTGGTCCTCCCCTCTTCCGACATCACCTCTTCACCTACCCCGTCCGCAGGGGGCTCGACGGCAGCGCCGTTCACCATCGCCTCCGACCATGGTTCGTCCTTCACCGCCCTGACCTCGGACTCAGACCTCTCGTCGCGTTTCTCGGGCGATCCGGGCGATCCGGTGCTCGCCGCCCACCAGATGCTGGCCGATCTGGCCCAGATCTATTTCGAGGGCGGGAACACCCAGTCGGTGCGCGGCGTGGTGGCCGTGCCCCCCACCGACTGGTCGGCCAACCCAACCTTCGTCAAGACGCTGCTCGGAGGGCTCACCGCCCAGAATCCGGTGGTCGCACCGGTCACCGTGTCCGGACTGTTCCAGGCCCTCGGCACCCCGGTTGCCTGCCGGGCACAGGGTTGCAAGCTCGCCGGGGGCCCCAAGGCGGGGGGTGGACTGCCGGTGACAGCCATCAGCACCCAGCGAAACCGGTTGGACAGCTT
>DASXMT010000007.1:0-5175 GCA_036495505.1 Acidimicrobiales bacterium
TCGAATTCTTGCACCCCCTTCCCATCCGAGCCCTGTGGGGTGTGGGGCCTGCTACCGGTCGACGACTCGACGGCATCGGTGTGCGCACCATCGGCGACCTTGCCGCCCTCCCGCAGGAGGCGCTGGAGCGCCTGCTCGGCGCGGCCCAGGGATCCCATCTGGCTGCGCTGGCCCGCGGGCGCGATCTCCGGCCGGTCATCCCGGATCGCGAGGCGAAATCGATTGGTCACGAGGAGACCTTCCCCACTGATCTGCGAGACGAGCAGGTGCTGGCCCAACACCTGGCCAGGATGGTCGATGCCGTCTCCACCCACGTTCGCGACGCCCGCCTGTCGGCTCGGACGGTGACCGTCAAAGTCCGGTTCGGGGACTTCACCATGGTGACCCGGTCCCACTCCGTAGCCGTGCCCATCGACGCAGCACCGGCGGTCAGCGCGGTGGCCCGGCCGTTGCTCGAGTCCGTGGACGTCTCGGCCGGCGTCCGGCTGCTGGGTGTCAGTTTGTCCGGGTTCACTGATACGGGCGCAGGAGTGCAGCTGAGCCTGCTGGGCGACGAGGTCGCCGATCCCGAGACCAGCGCACCCAGCGATGCGGGCTGGTCGGCCACGGACGACGACGTGGAGCGTTTGCAACGATCCTGGTCCGGGGTGACCGACGCGGTCGACGGAATCCGGTCCCGGTTCGGGCGAGCATCGGTCGGACCGGCATCGCTCATGGGCAGGGATGGGCTGCGGGTTCGAGAGCGTGGTGACGCCCAATGGGGACCCCAGGCGTCAACTGATTCGGGCCCGTCGGCCGGGGGAGCGACGGCGTCCGAGGCCGATCCCCGCGTTCCGGGTCCGGCGAGATCGGATGGGACGGGAACGCCCGAAGGCTTGGGAAAGGCCGATTCGTGAGGCTTGGGTGCCATGGCGTGGCTCCGGGCCCTCTGAGCAGGAAGGGAGCCGCGGTGGGGCGCCGAATCGGGGGATCGGCGCCCTCTGTGCGGTCGAAAGGGCCCTCTGCTCGGTCAATGTCGACGATGCCCGTTGTCAAATTCCTTTGCGGTGCGCGAAACTTTTGTGTGGAGGGTGCGCGATCATGAAGTCGGATATGCCAACGGGGTCCAGACAGGGATGGGAGGTCGAGGCAATTGCCGCTCTCTGAGCACGAACAGCGCGTTCTGCATGAGCTCGAGCAGTCCCTGTACCAACAGGATCCGGAATTTGCCGAACGCGTGCGCTCGGAGACCGTGTACCGCCACGCCGGCCGGTACTGCATCTGGTCGGCCGTGGTCTTCATCGCCTCCCTGCTCTTCATGGTCTTCACGTTCTCCCGATCGGTCATCGTCGGATTCGTCGGGGTGGTGATGATGTTCCTGTCCGCGGGAGTGTTCGTCAAGAACGCCCGGCGTATGGGGAAAGCAGGCATCGACGACATCTCGAGGTCGCTGCAGAACCGGAACGCGGGGTCCGGCGCCCACGATCCACGCGAATGGATCCGCGGTCGATTCCACCGCGATAGCTGAGCTCCGCGCCCCCCGGTTCGTGGCTCCGACGCCGGGTGGAACGGTCCCACCGCGCCGCTCGGGCGACGGACCCGCGATCCGTGGATCCTCCGGAGCCGTGCTGGCCATCGACATCGGAGGCACCAAGATGGCGGCGGGTCTGGTCGATGACGAGGCCTCGATCTTGAGCGAACACCAGGTGCCGACCCCGAAGAGCGAGGACCCCGAGGTCCTGTTCGACGCCCTGGCCGGTCTCGTCCACGACGTGCAGACTGGAGCGACTCGCGTTGCTGAGCTCTGCGGTGTCGGGTGCGGGGGCCCCATGACCCGGGGTGGGGAGACGGTGTCTCCGCTGAACATCCCGGCCTGGCGAGGCTTCGAGCTTAGGCGCCGGTTGGTCGAAGCCACCGGGCTCCCGGTGGCAGTGGACAACGATGCCAAGGCTCTCGCTCTGGGCGAAGGCTGGGTCGGTGCTGCGCGTGGGGCGGAGAACTTCCTGGCCATGGTGGTCTCGACCGGAATCGGTGGCGGCATCGTCCTCGGTGGCGCGCTGCTCGACGGCCACAGCGGCAATGCCGGCCATATCGGACACGTCATCGTGGAGCCCTACGGGCGGCGTTGCCCGTGCGGGGGCCGAGGATGTCTCGAAGCGGAGGCTTCGGGACTGTCGATCGCCGCCTACACCGGGAAGGCTCCGGCCGAAGCCCCCCTCGCGGTGAAGAAGAGAACGGGCAGGTTGGTCGGGCGTGCGGTGGCCTCAGTGGTGAACCTGCTCGACCTTCCCCTCGTCGTGGTGGCCGGTTCGGTGGCCTTGGGCTTCGGCCCCCCCTTCTTTGCCGCCGCCCAGGCGGAGATGGACGAACGCTGCCGGCTGGAGTTCTCCCGCGGCGCCCGCATTGTTCCTGCCGGGCTAGGCCCACGAGGTCCGTTGATCGGGGCGGCCGCCGTCGGGAGACGACTCTCGATGGGGGAGGCGGCGTGAGTGGATCGGCCCGCTCGTCCAACCCGGTGGTGTCGATGGTGCCAGCAGTAGCGAAGGCCATCGGGCGCCGACCGTGGCTGTGGGCCGCGGCGTTCGGGACGGTCTGGCGGCTGGCCGAGCCAGGCTGGTGGCGGCGTGCCCCCCACCTCCCCCTTCCCAACGACCACCTGTGGTCGTTCCGCATGGTCACCGCCTACGGCCGACCGAATGCGCAGCCGGGGACCGAGGACATCGTGGCCTATTTGGAATGGTGCCGATCGGCGAAGGGCCGCCGATTCGGGTCCCGACGCCGATGAGTCGCCTCCCCGGCGTCGGACAGGGCTAAATTCCGGGCTGATGGATCGACGGTCGAACCTCCCGAGGAAGGCGAAGGCGGCCGGTAGTACATCAACGCCGACTGGCGGGGCGGCGTGCTCCCCGCGGGTGCAGCCGAATCGAGCCCTCGTCCTTAATGCCACCTTCGAGCCGTTGGGGATCGTCTCCTCTCGGCGAGCGGTCCTGCTCGTCTTGGATACCAAGGCCGAGCTGGTCCACACCACCGATCGATTCTTCCGGGCCGAGCACATATCGGTGCCCGAACCATCGGTGGTCAGGCTGGTCCGCTATGTCTACATTCCTCGGCAGTACCGGATAGCCGTGAACCGTCGTACCGTGTTCGCTCGAGACAGCTCCCGATGCCAATACTGCGGCGGTGCCGCCGAGAACCTCGATCACGTCATCCCGCGCAGCAAAGGTGGGCCGCATACCTGGGAGAACGTGGTAGCGGCGTGCCGACGGTGCAACACCAGAAAAGAGGACCGCTTGCCGCATGAGGCGGGTATGGCCCTTCGGCGTACGCCGATCGCCCCGCATCACCGCGTCCAGCTGCTGGCTCTCTGTGGAGGGGCGAGCGAGGACTGGCGAACCTATCTGGAGACGGGCGCCCACGAGAACCAGCCACTGACCGCGTAGGTCGGCGTGTCCGGGCACAGACCGGTGGGATGGCGGAAGTGGTCGGCCTGCCGACCGGTGGGGTGGCACAGTGTCGGGGTGGGACGCAGCTGGATGGTCGAGGAGCGTATAGGGACCGCCGCCCTGCTCCACGAGGCGTGGCCGACGACGGTGGATGACCCCCTGACGCGTGCCGTTGCCATCTGTCGGGTGTCAGCACCGGCGGTCGTCCTGGGATCGACCCAACAGTTGTCGGTTGTCGATGGCGAGCGCGCCGAACGGTCAAGGCTGGCCGTGACCCGGCGCCGGTCAGGCGGTGGAGCGGTGCTGGTGACTCCGGATGATCCCATCTGGATCGACGCCTGGGTTCCCCGCGGCGACCGGCTGTGGCTGGACGACGTAGCCCGGGCTTTCGACTGGATCGGGGACACCTGGGCCACGGCGCTCGAACATCTGGGCATCGTCGGGGTCTCTGTACATCGGCGTGGCCTTTCTCCGTGCACCCCGTGGTCATCGCTGGTTTGCTTCGGCGGGGTGGGCACGGGCGAAGTCCTGGATGCCGGCGGCCGGAAGGTGGTGGGCATCGCCCAGCGACGCACCCGCGACGGGGCCTGGTTCCACAGCGCGTGCCTTCGTCGGTGGGACCCCGACCCGTTGCTGGACGTCCTCGTGCTCGAGGCTGATGAGCGCCGGGCCGCCCACGCCGACCTGACCGCGGCGGTCGCCGGCATCGACGACCTCCTGTCCGGTGATCTGTCCACCTCGGGCATGGGTGGGCAGAGCGTGGTGAAGGAATTCATCAGAGCCCTTCCGCTCGAAGCCTGATCACGGGGGCCGTCCCCCCTCCACAACCCTCCCCGAACCCCCTCCACAACCTCCACAACCTCCCCGAGCCCTCTCCAGGGGCCCTCCCCGGCCAGGTCCGCACCGGCCGCCTCGTCGGTCGCCCATTTTTTGGTCGTCTCCATTCTTGGCCGCGATTCTTGGTTGCGGTCTGGCCCGGCCTTCGTCGAACCCCTGGTGTCGAGTGGTTCCTGCGCGTTTGAGGTGGGTCGCGCGTAACCCAAAGTGGTTGACGGATGAGGGCATGGGGCGTAGAGTGGCGCAAAGTGGTGTGAAGGGGAGGACCTCGGAACCGAGGTCTCGAGCACTGCGAGGAGCGTTGTGGGAGCAATCGCCAGTGGCACGGTTCTTCGGCAGGTACGAGCACTCGCTCGACGAGAAAGGAAGGGTCATCCTCCCCGCGAAGTTCCGCGGCTCGTTCGAGCGCGGCGGCTACCTGACGCAATTCCAGGACGGCTGTCTTTCGCTGTGGACACCCGACGAGTTCGAATTGCAGATGTCCGCGATGCTGGAACGGTCGACGACCGGGCGGAGCGACCGGAACCTGGCCCGATTGTGGGCCTCGACCTCGTTCGAAGTGGAAGTGGATCGACAGGGTCGGATGCCGATCCCGTTGCATCTCCGGCAGTTCGCCGGACTCGAGGGAGACGTGTTGGTCCACGGCGCCATCGATCGGGTGGAGCTGTGGAACCCGGCTCTGTGGGAACAGAAGGTTCAGCCCGACGAGGCGCGGCTGACCGAGGGAGCCGACGATTGAGCGCCGTCGTGATCCTTCCGACCGAGGGCGACCTCGACCAGAGGAGCAGTACCTATGACGAGCACCCCGACCAGAACAGCACAGACCTACCGACCGCCGACCTACCGACCGCCGACCTACTGACCAAGGACCTACAGACCAGGGACCTACAGACCAAGGACCTACAGACCAAGGACC
>DASXMT010000008.1:0-2243 GCA_036495505.1 Acidimicrobiales bacterium
CCGACCTGCTTCGAGAGGCAGTGTCCCTCTACCAGGGCGAACTGCTGCCTGGGGATCGCTACGTTGACTGGCCCACGGCGCGCCGCGACACACTGGCCGGCCTGCACCTGTCCCTCCTCGATCTGCTCGTCGACCAGGCCATCGAGAAGGGGCAAACGCACGAAGCCCTGGGGTTACTGGACCGCCTGATCGACGCCGACCCCTATGAGGAGCGCCATTACGTGCTGGCAGCCGAGATCCATGCCGCCTCGGGAAACACGAGCCGGGCGCTGTCCACCCTGTCGCGGGTGGATCGGACCTTTACCGATCTAGGCATCGGCCCGTCAGCGCTGGTCGACCAGGCTCGCAGGAAGATCGCCTCGTAGCCCGGCCGGGTCAGGGAACACCGACCGGGTTCTCGCAGTCGCCGTATGGGTCGATGGGCGCGTCGCTCTTGCCGTCGAGGACCCAGCTGTTGGACGCCTCGTTCATGTAGGCGGCAGGACACGGGTCGGTGATGACGATCTCGTTGAATCCGAGGCAATAACCGGAAACGTTGGAGCACGTCATGGCCTCGTGCCCCGGGCCAGAGTCCCCGGGGCAGATGATCTGGTAAGCGGGGTCGGCGTGGGCCTGCAGGTATGCGACGGCATCGGCGCACCCGTAACCGGTGTCGACCGGCGCGGTGGTTGTGGTGGTGGCGGCCACAGGGTCAGTGGTCACAGGGTCAGTGGTCACGGTGGCCGCTGGCGCCGTCGTCGTCGGGGCCGGCACCGTGGTCGGAGTCGTGGCTGGCACCGTCGTCGACGCGGCGGGTGCTGCGGTCGCCGTCGGAGCGGGTGCTGCGGTCGTCGGGGTGGGGCTGGTACCGCTCGTGATAGCGGCAGGTATCACCGTGGACGAGTGTCGGTGCGAGGCCGTCATGGCTCCCAGGATCGGGCCCTGGGACGCAACCATGCCGCAGGCGGCCAGGACGACCGCGGCGGCCGCCCCGACCAGCCCGACCAGGGACCTCTGGCTGCGTGTCCATCGTGGCCGGGAACTCGTCGTGCGTGGCCCGAAGACGACGTCCCCAGCCGTGTCCGTTGGTTCGTCCGCGCCGCTGGCGGCCGGGTGCCCACCACTGCAGTTGGCGTTCATATATGGAGAGTGCGCTCGGCATGTCCCCAGGGCGTCCGGGCCGGACCGGAAAGCGTCCCGGCAGCGTCCCCCCGTGCGCCCTGCTCTCGCTGAGCGGCGAGCGGCCTGGTCGAGTACCTCTAGGTGACCGCACCGCGGTGATGCGTGGCGGCTCATCTTCAGCGCCGAGGATCGACGGGTGATCGGATTGGGCCCTGTCGGTCGGGTCAGCCCTCCGTCAGAACTACGGGGGACCCAGGTGGCGGAACCCTCCGCCTCCTGGGATGATCCTGATGACCGTAGGAGAGAGGCGACAGGATATGAGCACTGAGCAGGTTTCGATTCGCACCCATGATGGCGAGTGCCCGGCGTACGTGTTCACGCCCCCGGGAGCCGACCGGCACCCGGCGGTGATCTTCTACATGGATGGGCTCGGGATCCGGCCGACGATCTTCGAGATGGGGCAGCGGCTGGCTGAGCACGGCTATGTCGTGCTGGTACCCGATCTGTTCTACCGGGCCGGCCGCTATGAGGCGTTGGATCCTCAGAAGGTCTTCGCCTCCGGCGACATGCGGGGCACGATCGGTCACCTGTTGGCCTCGACCGACAATCGTCGGGCCGGCGAGGACACCGAAGCGTTCCTTGCCTACCTCGACAGCCGCGAGGACGTCGCCGGAACCAAGGTGGGCACGACCGGCTACTGCATGGGCGGGGGGATCTCGTTGACCGCGGCGGGAACCTATCCTGACCGCATCGCCTCAGCGGCCAGCTTCCACGGCGGCAACCTGGCCACCGACTCCGAGCTCAGCCCACACCTGCTCGCGCCCCGGATCGCGGCCCGGGTCTACGTCGCCGGTGCTGACCACGACGACTCCTACCCGCCCGAGATGGCCGCGCTGCTCGAGCGGGCCCTCAGCGACGCAGGGGTAGATCACCGCTGCGAAATCTATCCCGAGGCGCTGCACGGCTGGACCATGAAGGACTTCCCCGTGTACAACGAGGCCGCCGCCGAACGGCACTGGAGCGAGCTGCTGGCCCTCTTCACCGACACGCTCACATAACCGAGCGCGGGTCCTGACCCCTGCGCTGACCGGTCCGCGCAGCTCGTGTGGGCGGCTTCTCGTTGGGCAAGATATGGGAACTCC
>DASXMT010000009.1:0-2911 GCA_036495505.1 Acidimicrobiales bacterium
CCGGGCCCGAGGACCGCTGCATCATCTGCGGGTCTCTCTACGTCGTGGCCGACGCGCGCCGCCGGCTAGTCGGAGACGGCCTCTGAGGATTCGGCATCCCTACCGATGTCGGCTAGCCTGCCCGCCTCGTGGGATACACACTTGTCATTTGCAAACCCGACGCCGTCGAACGAGGCCTTTCCGGCGAGATCATCAGACGCATCGAAGCCAAGGGCCTCCGTCTGGTGGCGGCCGAGCTGCGCACCATTCCCGTCGAAGTGGCCGGTCGCCACTACGCCGAGCACGAGGGGAAGCCCTTCTACCCCGGCCTGGTCGAGTTCATCACCCGTTCTCCGGCGCTGGCCATGGTGGTGGAGGGACCCGATGACACCTATGCCGTGGTCCGGAACCTCATGGGTGCAACGAACCCCGTAGAGGCCGCTCCGGGAACCATTCGGGGTGACCTGGCCCTCGAGGTGGGGGAGAACCTGGTCCATGGATCCGACTCTCCGGAGTCCGCGGCCCGGGAGATCGAACTGTTCTTTCCCGGCCTGACCTGACCCGTCTCTTCCGGCCCGGCTCCGGCCTGGCTCCGGCCGAGGCCCCTGATCGGGCGGTCCCTGGAGGCACCTAAGCTACGGTGCCTTGTGCGCACCCGTTCCTTCCCCTAGCCTTGGCCGCACGATGTCCTGTAGCGTGCCCCGCGAAAACAGCGGATCCGGGGCGATAGCACGGGGCGAAACGTCAACCCGACCGCTCTACGACGGAGGGGTTCATCTCTGATGGCCGACAACCGCTTTTTTCTATTGGGCCGAGACATGGCTGTGGATCTCGGTACTGCCAACACCTTGGTGTACGTGCGTGGCCGGGGCATCATCCTGAATGAGCCGTCCGTGGTGGCCGTCAACGTGAAGGACGGCCGGCCCCTGGCCGTGGGGGCCGAGGCCAAGCGCATGATCGGCCGTACACCCAGTCATATCCAGGCCATCCGACCGCTGAAGGACGGGGTCATCGCCGACTTCGAGATCTGCGAGAAGATGCTCCGCTACTTCATCCACCGGGTCCACCAGCGGCGCTTCGCCAAGCCGCGCATGGTGATCTGCGTCCCCTCAGGCATCACCGGGGTGGAGCAGCGGGCGGTCATGGAGGCGGCCGAGTACGCCGGCGCCCGCAAGGCCTACATCATCGAGGAGCCAATGGCCGCGGCCATCGGAGCCGGGCTGCCTGTCCACGAGCCGACCGGGAACATGGTGGTGGACATCGGTGGGGGGACCACCGAGGTCGCAGTCATCTCGCTGGGCGGGATCGTGACCAGCCAGTCGATCCGCATCGGCGGCGACGAGTTGGACGAGGCCATCGTCTCGTTCGTGAAGAAGGAGTACAGCCTGGCCCTCGGTGAGCGCACCGCAGAGGAGATCAAGATCGCGTTGGGCTCGGCCTACGAGCTCGAAGAGGAGTTGCACGCCGAGATCCGAGGACGCGACCTGGTGACCGGTCTGCCCAAGACGGTGGTGATCTCCACCCAGGAGATTCGCAAGGCCATCGAGGAGCCGGTGTCGGCCATCGTCGACGCGGTGAAGGTGACCCTGGACCGCACCCCCCCGGAACTGGCCGCCGACATCATGGAACAAGGCGTCGTCCTGACCGGTGGCGGCGCCTTGCTGCACGGCCTGGACAGCCGGCTGCAGTCCGAGACGGGGATGCCCATCGTCGTGGCCCGTGACCCGTTGAACTGCGTGGCCATCGGCAGCGGTCAGTGCCTCGAGGAATTCGAAGCGCTGAAGCAAGTACTGATCACCTCGTCAGCGCGCTGACCGAGCCGCTCGTAACTCGTGGCGAAGCCGCGGCGGCTCCGCCGCCCCAGAACAACGCTCCTGATCCTGGTGCTCATCTCGATCACCATCATCACCCTTGACGCCCGTGGCGATCTAGGCAGCTTCACCTCCGGACTGAAGTCGGTCGCCTCCGACGCCTTCTCGCCCATCCGGTCCGGGGTGGATGCCGTGGTCCGACCGATCGGCAGCTTCTTGGCTGGGACCGTGCACTACGGCGCGGTCCGCCAGCAGAACCAGAAGCTCCAGGCCGAGATCGGATCGCTGCGCCAGCAGATGGCCGAGCAGGGCAACGCGGCGCAGGCGCTCAAGCAGCTCCAGGCGCTCAGTGCCTTGAACAACCTCCCCACCGTCCAGAGCCTCCATCAGGTCAAGACCGAAGTGATCGACTTCAACACGTCGAACTTCGCCGCCACCATCGACATCGGCGTCGGCCGTGACGAGGGCGTGGCGGTGGGCATGCCGGTGATGGGATCGGGCGGGGCTACCGGCGGCCTCATCGGCCAGGTGGTGGTGTCGAACAAGAACACGGCGACCGTGCGTCTGCTCACCGACGGGCAGTCCACGGTGGGAGTGGCCTACGGCCCCAGTCTCTACGCCGTCCTTCAGGGTCAGGGAGCGGGCAAGCCCCTGATCGCCCAGTACATCCCGGCCAACACGCCGATACCCCCGGGACCGGCGTTCGTCACCAGCGGGCTCCAGGACGCGGAGTTCCCCCCTGGGCTACCCGTGGCCCAGAAGGTGTCGGTCAAGAACGGCAACTCGGCCAACGACGAGACGGTGACCCTCAAACCGGTTGCTGACTTCGCCCACCTCAGGTACGTCTCCGTCCTCCTCTGGGGACCGGCCACATCGGGTTCTTCGGCTGGCACGGGGGGACCATGACGGCCAGGGACGCGGCCAAGGTCATCGTGGTGGTGTTGCTGTTCGTCACCGTGCAGCAGACGCTGATGTTGGACATCCACATCGCCGGGATCCATCCCGACATCATGGTTGCCCTCCCCATCGCCGCCGGGATCGTCGGGGGCCCGTCCCGCGGGGCCATCATGGGCTTTGGCGCCGGCCTGGTAGCTGACCTCTTCATCCCAACGCCCTTCGGG
>DASXMT010000010.1:0-3320 GCA_036495505.1 Acidimicrobiales bacterium
GACACATTGGAGGAGGACGCCAGGGGGCCAGACACGCAGGGAGGTTCCGTGGTGGTGGCAGTGGGGGAGTGCGGCCTCGATTACCACTACGACCACTCGCCGAGGGACGTACAGAGGGACGCGTTCGCCGCTCAGATCGAACTGGCCCGCAGCCATGGTCTGGCGCTGGTCATCCACACCCGGGAGGCCTGGGACGATACTTTCGACGTGTTGGCCTCCACCGGTACCCCGGAGCGGACCGTCTTCCACTGCTTCACCGGTGGACCGACCGAGGCCCGCCGGTGCCTCGACATCGGCGCATCCCTCTCGTTCAGCGGGATCGTGACCTTCAAGACTGCAGGCGATGTTCGGGAGGCGGCCCGGCTGTGCCCCCTGGAGCGCCTCTTGGTGGAGACGGATTCGCCTTTCCTCGCCCCGGTTCCCCACCGGGGTTCGGTCAACGAGCCGGCCAGGGTTTCCCTGGTCGGAGCGGCGGTGGCCAAGGCCAAGGGGCTCACCGCTGAAGTAGTGGCCGAATCGTCGACCCGTTGCGCCCGGACCGTGTTCGACATCTAATGGTCCTCTGACGCCTATGGTCCTGTGACCCACGGTCCGGCGGACATCAGTCAGCTCCTAGCCGACAACGACCTCCGTCCCAGTCGGGCACTGGGGCAGAACTTCGTGGCCGATGCCAATACGGTGCGCCGCATCGTCCGGCTGGCCGAGGTGCATCGCGGGCAACCGGTGGTCGAGATCGGAGCAGGGCTCGGCTCGCTCACCCTGGCCCTCGCCGAAGCGGGGGCCAGGGTGACAGCGGTCGAGATCGACCGCCATGTGGTCCCGGTGCTCCGCAAGCAGGTGGAGCCACGCGGCGTCCGCGTGGTCGAGGCCGATGCCCTCCGACTCGACTGGGCCGACCTACTGGGCGACGACCCAGCTGAGCTCCTGGGCGACAACGCAGCTGAGCCGTGGGCCCTGGTAGCCAACCTTCCATACAACGTGGCCACGCCCCTGGTGATCCGGGTGCTGGAAGAGGCTCCCCAGGTCGGATCGCTCCTGGTCATGGTCCAGCGCGAGGTGGGGGAGCGTATGGCCGCCGGAGCGGGCGACGAGGCCTACGGGGCGGTATCGGTGAAGGTTGCCTACTGGGCCACGGCCACGGTCGTCGGACGGGTACCGCCCTCGGTGTTCGTGCCCAGACCGCGGGTCGAGTCCGTGCTGGTGCGCCTGGTCCGACGGTCCGACGCCACGTGGGGGCCGGGAGACCCGTCCTACGACCGGCTGTTCGCCGTGGTGCGAGCGGGCTTCGCCCACCGCCGCAAGATGCTCCGCCGCTCCTTGGCCGACCTGGTGGACCCTGAGACATTCGGCCAGGCGGGTATCGATCCGACGGCCCGGGCCGAAGAGCTGACACTCGAGGAGTGGGGAAGGCTGGCGGGAGTGGGCCCATCATGACCGAATCCACGGGACGCAAATCCATGACCGCATCCACGGCAGGCGAGCCGTACACGGCAGCGGGCGCAGTGCAGTTGTCGGCGCCGGCCAAGCTCACCCTTTCGCTACGGGTGACCGGCGTCCGGCCGGACGGCT
This sequence comes from Acidimicrobiales bacterium, assembly GCA_036495505.1. Taxonomy (GTDB): domain Bacteria; phylum Actinomycetota; class Acidimicrobiia; order Acidimicrobiales; family RAAP-2; genus DASXMT01. The sequence goes on from DASXMT010000010.1 coordinate 1,570, forward strand.
ACCACGACATCGATGCGGAAATGGTGTCGCTCGATCTCCATGACAGCCTGGTGATCGAGCCGGGCACCGGGCTGACCGTGCATTTCGAGCTCCCCGCTGCCCCCGGGCAGGTAGGGGTCCCCTCCGGCCCGAACAATTTGGTGGCCAAGGCCCTGCGCGCCGTCGGTCGTGAGTCCCGGGTCCGGTTGACCAAGCGGATCCCGCCGGGGGCCGGACTGGGAGGAGGTTCGTCCAACGCCGCCGCTGTGCTCCGGTGGGCCGGCTGCACCGACCTCGACCTGGCCGCCCGGTTGGGTGCCGACGTGCCGTTCTGTGTCGTGGGTGGCCGGGCGAGGGTGCGGGGGATCGGGGAGTCGGTAGATCCCCTCCCTTATGAGGAGCGGCGTTTCGTGTTGCTCCTTCCCCCGTTCGGGGTCAACACCGCTGCGGTCTACCGTGCCTGGGACCGCTTGAGCCGGAGCGAAGGAATCGACCAGGGCCGAACCGACGAAGGCCCAGTGACGGTCGGCCCAGTGACGGTCGGCCCGGTGGGGGGAGGCCAAGTTGGGGTTGGCCCGGTCGCGGAGGGCAAAGTAAGGGACGGCCAAGTTGTGGTTGGCCCGGTCGCGGAGGGCCAAGTAAGGGACGGCCAAGTTGGGGTTGGCCCGGTCGCAGAGAGCCGAGTAGGGGACGGCCCAGGCGGGAAGAATGACCTGGAGGCGGCAGCACTCCACGTCGAGCCCAGGCTGGCGGCCTGGCGCGACCGGTTTGCCGAGGTCGGCGGAGCACGGCCCTTGCTGGCCGGCAGTGGCTCGACGTGGTTCCTCGAGGGCACTCCGGCAGAGTTGGGCATAGAAGGACAGGCGTTTCTGAGGGTTGGCGCGGCCAAGGGAGCCTTGGTACCGGTCAGAACGGTCAGGGAGGACTACAGCCCACCAGACCACACCCGATGATGACCAGGAGGCGACCCCCCGGTCGGGGCACTATTTGCCGGCTGCTCGTCGCTGCCAGCGTGTGGCCTTCAACATCTTCTTGTGCTTCTTCTTGCGCATGCGCTTGCGGCGCTTCTTGATTAACGATCCCATGTCGAGCGGCAGGCTAGCCGCCACCGGGGCAAAGCGCCAGGTGGGGAGTGCTCAGTCGGCGTCCACGGGGACGTCGGTGACGTCGAGCTCGGGCAGGCTGAAGCGGAATATGGCACCACCTCCCGGGGCATGTCCAGCTATGACCGAACCGCCCTCTTCCCTGGCCACTTGGGCCACGATGGCCAGCCCCAGCCCTGATCCCGGGCGGCCCCGGGCGGCGGGGGCACGGTAGAAGCGGTCGAAGATATGAACGAGGTCCTCGTCGCTTACGCCCGGCCCGTGGTCGCGCACGACGACGGTCCCGGCAACGCACGACACCTCGACCACCCCGCCGTCGGGGCTCCACTTCAGCGCATTGTCCAACAGGTTGCCGATGGCCCGTTCGAGCCGGTTTCTCGATCCTGCCACCAGGCTCGGCTCGATGGTGGCGGCGAAGGTCACGTTCCGGCTCCGACCGTGGGTGGTGGCCACCGAGACGGCATCGGCCACCACGCTGTCCAGGCTCACGATGCCCGAGCTCAACGCCGGGACTTCGCCTCGAGCCAGCTCCGAAAGGTCGCCGACCAGGCTGGTCAGCTCGTCGAGCTGGGTGAGCACGTCGCCGATCAGGACCTCTCGTTCCTCGGGGGCCAGCTCGTTGAGCCGGCGGGCCACTTCCATGTTCGTCTTGAGGCTGGTGAGCGGGGT
>DASXMT010000011.1:0-5784 GCA_036495505.1 Acidimicrobiales bacterium
AGGGGAAGCACCGCGGCCCACGTGTCGGAGCTACCGGCCATCCCATGAATCAAGAGGAGCACGGGCCCCGTCCCGCATCTGCGATAGGCGACGTGCTGGCCATGGAGTTCCACGAAGTCGATGGGCTCGGGTCTCACCGTACCAGTATGGTGCCCTTGGAGCCCGGGGACGCCCCGCTGCGACTCCAGATATTGCCTCCGTGGTACGCAACCCGCCAGGACGCTCGAACCCGTTGCCCACACATGTATCGGCCCTGAAGCCGGGGGTATTTTATTGATCGAAGAGGCAGATCTCGGTTCGTGCATGGCGGTCGACTTCTCATATCCTGAAACGGGCGAGTGGTCCGACTCGATCCACAAGGCGTATCGGTACCGAAGTCATCATGACCATGGCCAGCAGTACAAGCGGTCTGATCGCCGATAGCGCCGTCTTCCTCACTGTGCTCGTGCGAAGCAAGTGCCGGATCATGTCGATGGACGGTCGTCCGCACCTCGATGGGTACGGCTCATGTGCACGCCCTTCCATGTTGGCGCCGCCCCGTCGGTCTGGTCGCTATTCGATGATGATGGCAGGGCCGTTATGCCGTTCGGTGCGTTAATGGCTAACGGGAGATGAACTGTTTGCAACCACTGCCATGAACTCCGCCACCCGGTGAAAAATATGCTTGCCAACTCTTCTTGGACCGTGAGAGCATCCACGCAGGGTCAAAAAGCTGGCCAGCCACGCCGACGAGCTCCGATGTGCATGCTCAGTGCGCCGAATCAGTGGACTGTAGACGCTGTTGACAGTGAGAGTATGGTGCTCCAAAACTCGAGGTCTCAACCTCCAAAATTCTGCCGTGAGAGGCCGGCCGCTCCGGCTCGACCAGGGTATTCCCCACGGCATCACCGCCCAGCGGCGGAGCGGCATCACCGCCCAGCGGCGGAGCGGAACCGGTGAGACAGCGAGGGGGCGTTCGTTACCGCCGAGGGCTGGGCGCCACTGCCGCCGGGGTGGACCGATGACACTCCATCAATTCCCCGATCGCGCTCAGATTGAGGGGGATGACTACGTTCGCGGCCTCGAATCTCGTCTCGACCGGGCCCTCTTTGATCGGGACGGCTTGATCAGCCAGCCCGAGGCCGCCGCCTGGCTCGTACGCGGAGCATTGGCCAAGGGAGACCGACACCGGGCCGACGAGGTCGTGTCGGCAACCGAGCGACTGGCCGCCTGTCGCCCTGATGCTTCGGTCCTCATCCTGGCGGCGAGACACGCCCGTGGCGTGCTCGAGAAGCAGCCGACCGCCCTGGCCGAGGTGGCGGGGGCCTATCCCGATCAGCGGTCCCGGGGCTATGCCGCGGAAGACGTGGGAGTCGTGCTGGACGAAGGAGGGGAGAGCAACCGGGCGGTGGCCTACCTCCGCCAGGCCCAGAGCTCCTTTGAGGACGCGGGCGCCGACCGTGACGCCGCTCGTGTCCGCGCTCGCCTCCGCCGGATGGGTGTCAGTGCCCGCCGTCCGTCGGGGACACGGCGCACCACGTTCGGGTGGTCGAGCCTGACCGACACCGAGCGCCGGATCGTCAATCTGGTCGTGAACGGCTTGACGAATCGCGAGACCGCCGAGCGCCTCTACCTGTCGCGCTACACGGTCGACTTCCACCTCCGGCACATCTTCTGCAAGTTGAATGTCAGCTCTCGGGTCCAGTTGACCCGGAAGGTCCTCGAGGATCAGATCGGTGCCTGATCCCCAGCTGATCTGAACTCAGGTTGTGGCCGCCTCCTGGAAATTCTGCGTCAGGGTGTTCATGTCCATGACCGTTCTCGCGTTGTCCGAGGGGGATTGCGTCCTGCTGCTTTGAGCTCGGCGATGGGATCGAGCAGATCGATCACCAGGGTCGATCGGTGGGCTGTCGGCCGGCGAGCCACCTGTGGAACCCATGCTTCGACGGCCGGAATTCAGTGTCGCGCCGAGACGGCGCACCGGTATCCGCCGATTGCGTGGTCTTGGTGAGTCACAAGGGAGGACTGCTACTGCGGGGCCCTCGGCGCGTCGTCCCAGGTACTCATGGATGGCCACCGTGTGTGATGCTCGGTAACCGATGACCACGAAGAGTGCTTGGGCCCCGAACCGTGTACCAGGGCGAGGAAGGACTACGCGTCTCGGTGATGCCGGAGCCGTCGTGGGGGGTGAGGCTACGAGAGCATCAGTTTGGAATGAGGTCCGATGGTAGGCACAGCTGACACCGGTGGGACCAGGCTTTCGGCGGACGTGGTGACTTGCCTCGTCTGCGGTCGCAAGAACCGCGTTCCAAAGGCGGCATCGGGGATTCCCCGGTGCGGTCACTGCCGGTCCGCGCTGCCATGGATCACCGAGGCCGACGATGTAACTTTCGTGGACGTGGTCGAGACATCGGCTATCCCTGTCTTGGTCGACTTCTGGGCAACGTGGTGCGCTCCCTGCCGAACTGTCAGCCCCGATCTCGAGCAACTGGCCCGTGAGCGAGCCGGCCTCTTGAAGTTGGTCAAGGTGAACGTCGACCAAGCACCCCAGCTGTCCAGCAGGTTCACCGTTCATGCCATCCCGACCCTCATGTTGGTGGATGGCGGCAAGGTGGTCAGTCGTCGCACGGGAGCAGCACCGGGACGGGTGCTCGGCCAATGGGTCGATGACGAATTCGAGCTCGAGCCACACTGACATCGCTCGACAGAACGCCAAGGCACGATGTGGAGCACCTCATGACAGATCCTGGACCAGAGCAACCAGAGGCACCCGATGGTGGTGCGATGGGGCTGGCGGTCGAAGCCCCCGCAGGGATCTCGGACCGGCGCCCGCATCACGACCTCAAGCACCTCGTGTTCATCGGGATGCCTGGTTCAGGCAAGAGCACGCAGGCCGGTCGATTGGCCGTCCATCTCGGCATACCCCACGTCGAGGCCGGAGAACTGGTCCGGCAGGAAGCGATGGAGCACACGCCATTGGGGGAGTCGGCCAACAGGTACATGCAGGAGGGTGATCTGGTTCCCGATGACGTGATGGTGGCCGTGATGTTGCCCCGACTGAGTTCGGAGCTCGCCGGCGGGTACGTGCTCGACGGGTTCCCCCGAAATCTGGTTCAAGCCCTTGCTCTCGAGCACGCTTCACTGATCCCGGGAGCGACGGTGGATGCCGCCATCTATCTGGATGTGGAAGTCGACGAGGTTCGTCGGCGACTGGCGCAGCGCTCCGTCGGTCAAGGTCGAGACGATGACGGGCCCTCGATCATGGAGCACCGTCTGAGCGTGTTCGAGGACCAGACACGCCCCCTGCGGAAGTACTACTCGCTCCGACGACGTCTCGTCACCGTCAACGCCGGAAGGGCCGTCGACGAGGTCTTTCTCGATATCCTGGCCGCCCTGGATCAGCTTGTCATCGAACGAAACGCAGATGGCGACGTGAGCCCCGAGAACCACGCGGCTACGTGATAGATCGCCGGTGCTGCTCGCGAACGCATAGGTCCGCGCCGAGTTCAGATCGTCGGTAGGTCCACTCCATGTTAGATCGTCATTAGGTCCACTCCATGACGGCGCGCTCGCTCCAATAGGCCTGCGGGTCGAGAGCAAGGGTGGAGAACGGATCGGTATGGGGCGGCAAGGCCGTGTCGAGCGCGGCCAGGTTCGAGTGCAGTTGGGGCACCGTCGCTGCTCCCAGGAGCACGACGTCTGCCCAGGGCTGGGCCAGAGCTACGGTCAACGCGGTCACGTCTGGACGTGGACCGAGGTGCGCTGTCGCCGGTCCCGCTACGGCGAGTCGCCCGTTGGCCAGCGCCTCTTTGACGATCACCGTCCAGCCCGCGGCTTTCGCCTCAGCCAGCGCCGGAGCGGCCGAAGTCTCCAAGAGGTTCCAGGTGGCTTGGACTGCGGAGAACAGGGATGCGCCACCGATTTCGATCGACAATGCGCGGCGGAGGGTGTCTGATTGGTTTGGACCGCTCAGGCTGAGGCCGAGAGGCAGGCCGAGCCGGGCCAGTGCTTCGTGGGTCTCGGTGTCATCGAGGATCCCGGACTCCCGGGCGGCCGAATGGACCTGGTACAGCCGGAGCCAAGGTCCGAGCAGCGCCTCGGTCTCCGGCCATTGGCGAGCCAGGGCAGCAGCGGAGTGGTCCTTGACCTCGGGTACCTCTGCGTTCACCTTCCAGTCGGCCGTGTAGGTGTATCCCCACTTTGACGACACGGTGACCTGATCCGGCTGAATGCCACGGCGGGTCAACCACGCGGACAGGAACTGCTCGGCTCGGCCGTAGGAACGGGCGGCGTCGAACCATCGGATCCCGCCCTGCCATGCGGCATCGCATACTTCTTGGCAGCGCCTCTGAAGGGCCTCGATCGAACGGTCGGGGCCGATGGCCGCGCCGTGGTCAATGGTGAGATAGCCCGGACGGCCCAAGGCGGCCAAGCCCAGCCCTAAGACAGCCATGCGACAGTCTCACCCGCCGCATCTCTGCGTGCCAACCCAGCGCGGCACGCTCCTTCCCGCCCCAGTCCGACCCGGTCGATGGTCTTAGTCCTTGTTGACCTTCCTCAAGGATCCGTACCCGCGCTCCATTGCCGACACGATGATGGCCTCGAAATCCTTGTCGGTCAGCACGCGGGGCGTTCCCATGGCAGCAGCACGCCAGTACAACTCGGCGAGCCATTCGAGCAGCTCCAAGCGCTCCACGGCCTCCTTCATGGTGCTGGCATAGGCGATGGAGCCGTGGTTCTGCATCATGGCCGCGTTTCGGCCCTGGAGGGCCTCGATGACGTTATCGGCCAGCTCCTGGGACCCAAAGGTCGCATACGGCGCGGTCCGGGGAGCTCCTCCCAGACCCAAGCAACTGTAATGGAGGGGCGGCAACTCGTCGTGCGTGCACGAGAGCGCGGTGGAGGCCATGGCGTGTGCGTGGGTGATGGCCAGGGCGTTGGTAGCGGCGTAGATGCCGGTGTGAAGGGGCACCTCGGAGGTGGGGGCAAGCTCACCGTCCACGATCTCGCCGCCCAGGTCTATCACCGTGACCATCTCGGCGGTAACGGTGGCCAGGTCGGCTCCGGTCGGAGTGACCGCTACCAGGTCCCCCTGACGAGCAGAGATGTTGCCTGCGGTGCCAATGACGAGCCCCTGCTCGGCCAAGTGGCGGCTTGCGCTGGCCACGGCTTCTCGTTCGTCTGCCAAGAGCAATTCGCTCATCTCTGGTCCTCTCCGAAACGTCGACCACGACTGTTTACCATTGCCGTAACGGGTGTGCTCATCCGCAGAGGTTGGCCTGTAGCCGTGGAGAACGGGTCCAGGAACAGTGATGGGCGCCGGTGATGTCAGTGGGCAGCTGAGTGGCGACGGTTCGACCGGGGCGACACCCTCTCGAGCAGTTCCCCGATCCGGTCGTCAGCCAACTGATAGCGCACCACCCTGCCGTCACGAATGGGCTTCACCATGCCGGCGGCACGCAAGATCCTGAGGGCTTGCGACACCGTCGTGTCGTGTATGTCGCCGGCGACGGCCAGGTCAGACACGCTGATCGGCCCGGCGTGGTAGATCGCCAGTAACAGAGTCAGGCGCGTGGGATCGCCGAGCAGCGCGAACCGGGCAGCTTCTCCTGCGACCGATGTCGGGTCACCGATACCGCCGATGGCGTCACAGACCCGCTCGTCCTCGATGATGCGATCGGTGGACCGTCCTGGCGGCACAAGATGCATGACCACAGCTTGGCACACCCCAAGATGCTCAGCTCTTCATCTGCTGAGGTTTGACAGTGAATAGGGGAGCACGTACCTTCTCTTTAGTCCGCTCAA
>DASXMT010000012.1:0-6964 GCA_036495505.1 Acidimicrobiales bacterium
GTTCGCGATGGGCCGAAGCGGCCGTGGGTGGAGCCGACGCGGCCGTAGGCGGAACGGTTCTTCACAGACCCACGGGTCTCAGAACAGCGGAGACCAGCTGCTGGTCCGCAGCAGCCGGGATTCCCACTGGTCGCGGAGCTCCAAGGCGTCGTACATATAGGAACCAGGACCGCGGTGCTCGGGCGGCATCTCGCTGGTGAGGAGTTGGGTCAGCGCCTCGGGCCGACGGATCTTCTGCCAGAGCATGGCCTCGCGTCGCTGATGGGTGCCGTGTGCTACCTGGAAGCACGCCTGGATGTCAAGCACCTGCTGCTCGGGGGGTCGCTTCTGCATGGGCGCGTAATAGATGTCGTACCAACCCTGGATGTAATCGTCGATGGCCACATAGGGCCAGCCGGTGTCCTCCATGAACAAGCTGAGCTCGTGGGTGCGCCCGTCGGTGGGGACCCTACCCAGGTCCACCTCTTGGAGCGGCGACCAGTCGACGGGCATGAGGATCTTGCCGAACACGTCGTGGCGGAGGTCGTCCACCGCGCCGGCCCACGACTGGAGGTCGCCTCTCTGTATGCGGGTCGCCAGCTCCTCCCAGGCGCGGCCGTCGGCGATGGCGGTGATGGTGACCACGTTGTACGACAGCCCGCTGCCGTGGGCGTGGTTGGTGTACCACAGCAGTCGGGCGTAGTCGCTCTCGGCCATGGTCGGCATCCACTGATCGCGGTAGGCCGCTTCGAACTCATCTTCTTTGCTGCCGACCACCTTGTGCGTCTCGTGCAGGAACAACACGTTGCTCTCCTCTTTCTCAGTCCGTCTCGGCCTCATGGGCCAGCAGATGGGCCAGGGCTCGACGGTCCACCTTGCCCGTCTCGTTGTAGGGAACGGTTTCGACGAAGACGATCCGCTCGGGGATCTTGAAGCGGGCCAGGTGCTCCCGGCAGAAGTCGGTCAGGTCCTGCTCCGTCGCCGGGCTGCACACCACGACGACGGCGGCCACCCGTTGGCCCATCTCCATGTCGGCCAGGCCGGTGACGGCCACGTCGGCCACGGAAGGGTGCCTGCGCAACACCGTCTCGATCTCGATGGGGCCGAATTTCTCGCCGCCCCGGTTGATGGTGTCGGACAGTCGGCCCGAGGGGTAGAGGTAGCCGTCGCCGTCGACGCGGGCCAGGTCGCCGGTGCGCAGCCATCCGGGGGTGACATTCTGCGGTGACAGCACCAGCAACTCGCCGGCCTGGCCGGAAGGCACGGGCTCCTCGGTGCCGGGTACCACGATGCGGAGCTCGACCCCTGGGAGGGGCTTGCCCAACGAGCCGATGCGATCCCGACGTTTGTGGTCATCGGGGAGCAGCATGGTGTAAGCACCCAGGGTCTCGGTCTGACCGAACACATTGGCCAGGCCCACGTGGGGGAGCGCGTCCATGGCCCGTTCGACCAGGGCCACCGGGGCGGCCGAGGCCCCGTAGGTGATCGAGACCAACGAGCTCAGTGATTCGGGGGAGCAGTCCGGGTGGTCGAGGATCCTCTGCAACATGGTGGGGACCAGGAAGGCGCCAGTGACCCGATGATCCCGGACCAGGCGGATCCACTCGCCGGCGTCGAAGCGGGCCTGGATCACCAGGGTGTTGCCCGAGTACAGGCTGCCCAGCAGGCCCAGCGATCCGCCCACATGGAAATAGGGAACACACATGATGGTGGTGTTGGCACCGACCTCGGCCCTGAACGGCGCGGCGAAGCCGGTGAGCCGGGCACCCAGCACCCCGTGGCTGATGGGCACGGCCTTGGGCAGGCCCGTGGTCCCGCTGGTGAAGAGGACAAGGGCCTCGTCCCCGTCGGAACCGATCGACGAGTCGGTTCCTGCCGGCGCGGCCTCGAGGATCTCCGACGAGGTCAGCACCTTCCCGCCCACCGCACCGCCCACCGTCGCGGCAAAGGCATCGCCGGTGACGGCCAGCGGTCGACATCCGGCCGCACCCACCAGGGCCTCGATCTCGCCGGGGCGCAGGGCCGGATTGATGAGCGCGGCGGCTGCGCCCATCCGGGCTGCGGCCAGGGTGGCCGCCACCGAGACGACGCTGCCGACGTCGACGATCGGGACCCGATCGCCTGGCTCGATTCCCTTCCCGGCCAGGCAGGTCATGGTCCGCCGGACCACGTCGTCGAGCTGACCGTAGGTGCAGGGGCCGTTGTCCACGATGAGGGCCACCCGGGAGGGAAGTCCCCCGACGGCGGCATCACTGACGTGGCCGATGTTGATGCTGCTCACCGGGGGCGCCTCCCACCGGGGCGGTGATCCCCGGCCATGGGCAACTGGGGGTCGGTCATCAGTAGAGCGGCGACCACGCCGAGGTGCGCAACAACTTGCTCTCCCACTGGTCGCGCACGGCCAGGGCATCGTGCATCCAGGTACCGGGCTTGCGCATCTCCAGCGGGATCTCGCTCATGAGGAGCTGCTGTAGCCGACCTGCGTCGTGAATCTTCTGCATGAGGGTGACCTCGTTGCGCACCGAGGAGCCCAAGGCAGGCTGCAGGGCAAGCTGGATGGAGATGAGCCTGTCCGAGGCGTCGACCTTCAGGCTCTTGGAGTAGACGGATCCGCATGCATCGATGTAGTCCTGCAGCTTTCCGTCGTAGGGCCACATGGTGTCCTCCATGTACATGGACAACTCGTGGTCGCGCCCGTCGACGGGCACGGTGGAGAGGTCGGCCTCCTGCATGGGCGACCAGGGCAGGGGCATGAGGATCTTGCCCTCGACGTCATGGCGGAGGGTGTCGACCTCCCGCATCCAGGCCTGCAGGTCACCACTTCGCGTTCGCTGAGCCACGTCCTCCCAGGCGCGGCCGTCGGCCAGGGCTGTGATGGTCACCACCTGGTAGGACATGCCGCTGCCGTGGGCGTGGTTCGCGTACCAGAGCAGCCGGGCAGAGTCGCTCTCGGCCATGGTGGCCATCCAATGGTCCCGGTAGGCCGCTTCGAACTCGTCTTCCTTTGACCCGATCACCTTGTGGACCTCGTGCAGAAACAGCATGTCATCCCCCTTCTGCGCCCCCACGCCGGAGCATCACAGTAGACGGAAATCGGTGTTTTCGCCATCGTCGGCCGGGGGTCGACGGCGGCGCATCCGGATCGCCTGTGACAAGATCCCCCGTCGGGGCGCCCGTTCCATCGGGGACCACGGAAGTTCGTCCGAGCAGCGGGATGGACCACGTCGCCCAGGACGAGAGGGAGAGAGATGGCTGAGCTTTCGGAGTTGCTGGGGGTCCTGGATCTCGAGCAGGTCGGTGAGGGTCGCTTTCGCGCCCAGAACTTCGGATCCGGTCCGGGTGGGGTGGTCTTTGGCGGCCAACTCCTGGCGCAGACCATCGTGGCCGGGGCGACGGTGGACCCGAGCAAAGAGGTGAAGTCGGTGCACACCGTGTTCGCTCGCGGCGGTGCGCTGGACCAGCCTCTCGACATCGAGGTCGAGGCCATGCACGTCGGCCGGGCGCTGGGCAGCGCCACCGTCACCGTCAGGCAGGGTGACCGACTGTGCACGCGTTCCTTGGTCCTGTTGAGCGCGGTGGAGCCCGACCTCATCCGCCACGGTTCCGAGTCGCCATCGGTGGGAGCGCCCGAGGACTCCCCCTTGTCGGCCCACGAGGACTTCTGGGAGATCCGGGTGGTCGACGACGTCGACATCTCGGACCCGAGTGCCGTGGGCCCGGCGGAGCTCTTCGTGTGGAGCAGGTTCCCCGGCTCGGGAGATGTCGGCACCATCGGGCAGGCCTTGCTGGCCTATGCCACCGACGGGTTCCTCATCGGCACGGCCATGCGGCCGCACGCCGGGTTCGGCCAGGCCTTGTCCCATGTCGAATTCTCGACCAGCGTGCTCACCCACACCCTGACCTTTCACGAGCCGATCGCCGCGGGGGAGTGGTACCTGCTGGCCCACGAGAGCCCGTATGCCGGGCGCGGTCGCTCCTATGGTCGGGCCAACGTCTTCGCCACGGACGGCCGCCTGGTTGCCTCGTTCGTGCAGGAGAACATGGTCCGCGCCTTCCCCGAAGGCCAAAAGCCCGATGCGGGCGGACGATCGAAGTTCTGAGCCCCGCCGGCCTGCGGCCGGACTCCGCAACGGGCGTTTTCTGACCAGACCGATTTTCCCCTAGCATCGGAGCTGCGATGGTGCCGGTCACCGGAGGCCGGCCCAGCGACCGATAAAGGGGAGTGGATGGCATCGGGAATCGGGTCCTGGGGGGTATACCTCCCGTTCTGGCGCCTGGAACGCAAGACCATCGGTCAGGCCCTTGGGGCCCCGGCCGGTCGTGGGGCGAGGACCGTCGCCTCCTTCGATGAGGACACCACGACGCTCGGGGTGGAAGCGGCTCGTCGTGCCCAGTCAGGGTCTGGAGTGCCTGCGGCAGAGCAGCTGTTCTTCTCCACCCCCGAGCCCGCCTACCAGGACAAGACCAACGCCACCACCATCCACGCCGCGCTCGGCCTCCCCCAGCGGGCCGGCGCCTATGACCTGGTCGGCTCGGTCCGCTCCGCCGTGGCCGCGCTCACGACAGCGGTGGACTCCGGACGCGACCACCCGACCCTGGCCGTGATCTCCGAGCTCCGAACCGGCTTGGCCGGGGGTGGCGACGAGCGGGAGTCGGGCGATGGCGGAGTGGCCTTCACCTGTGTGCCCGACGGGGCGGCGCTCGAGCTCATCGGGCGGGCCTCGGCCACGGAGGAGTTCGTCGATCGGTGGCGAGTACCCGGCGAGCAGAGCTCGCAACAGTGGGAAGAGCGCTTCGGCGAGCAGGCCTACGTCCCCCTGGGCCATGCCGCCTTTGCCGACGCCCTGAAGTCGGCCGGCATCACGGCCGAGAGCGTGGACCATCTCGTGGTGACCGGCCTCCACGCCCGGGCCGTCCGGGCCATCAAGAGCTCGCTGGGCGTGGCCGCCGAGGCGATGTCCCCCGACAACTCGGCGGCCATCGGGAACTTGGGCGCCTCCCAGCTGGGGGTGGGACTGGCCGACGTGCTCGAGCGGGCCACGCCCGGTCAGGTCGTGGTCACCGTGCAACTGGCTGACGGAGCCGACGCGCTGGTGTGGCGAACTACCGATGGACTCCCCGCCGCCCAGGAGGCACACCGTGGGGCCGGGTTGGACAGCGTGGCCGAGCAGGTGACCTCGGGTCGTTCCGATCTCTCCTATACCTCGTTCCTGACCTGGCGGGGTCAGTTGCACCGGGAGCCGCCGCGCCGCCCCGAGCCCGGTCGACCCGGTGCGCCGAACATGCTGCGCTCCGAGGGATGGAAGTACGGATTCAACGCCAGCCAGTGTCTGAGCTGTGGGTTTCGCCATCTTCCGCCCACCCGGGTGTGCCTGCGATGTAAGTCGGTCGACCAGATGGGGTCGGAGCGATTGGCCGACGTGCAAGGCACGGTGGCCACCTTTACCATCGACTACCTGGCCTTCAGCCTGTCCCCGCCGACCGTGGGGGTGGTGGTGGACTTCGACGGTGGTGGGCGGTTCCGCTGCGAGCTCACCGATTGCGATCCCGATGCCGTCGAGATCGGCACCAGGGTGGAGATGACCTTCCGTCGCTTCTATACCGCCGACGGGATGCACAATTACTTCTGGAAGGCGCGTCCGGTGAGTGACGGCGCGCCCCGGCGCGACACAGCATCGGCAGCCACAGCTACAGCAGGCGCAGTACCGACCAAGGAGGCATAGACATGGCCAGCAACGGCATTCGGGACAGAGTGGCCATCGTCGGCATGGGTTGCACGGAATTCGGCGAGCGCTGGGACAAGGGCGCGGACGATCTGCTCACCGACGCGGCCAAGGACGCCATCGCCTCCGCCGGGGTGTCCCTCGACGACATCGACGCCTTCTGGTTGGGCACGCTTGGTTCGGGCAACTCCGGTCTCACCCTGTCCCGTCCGCTCAAGCTCGACTACAAGCCGGTCACCCGGGTGGAGAACTTCTGCGCCACCGGGTCAGAGGCCCTTCGCAACGCCTGCTATGCCGTCGCCTCGGGCGCCTACGACGTGGCCATGGCCGTCGGAGTGGAGAAGCTGAAGGACTCGGGCTACTCGGGCCTCACCGGTATCCACCAGGTGGGCGATGGCACTGGCGGCTCGCTCACCGCTCCGGCAACCTTCTCGTTCCTCGCTCCCTCCTACAGCCACAAGTACGGGGTGGACACCCAGGAAATGAAAGACGTCATGACCCGCATCGCCTGGAAGAACCATTTCAACGGGGCCCGCAATCCTCGTGCCCAGTTCCGCAAGGAGGTCTCTCTCGAGACCATCTCCAAGTCGCCCAGGGTCGCCGGCGAACTGGGCGTGTTCGACTGCAGCGGCGTGTCCGACGGCTCAGCGGCGGCCATCGTGTGCCGGGCCGAGGACGCGCACCGCTACACCGACGCACCCCTGTACGTGAAAGGGCTCAGCTTCGTGGCCGGACCTGCGGCCGGTCCTATCGACCCCGACTACGACTACACGACCTTCGAGGAGGTGGTGCGCTCGGCCGCCGACGCGTACCGGCAGGCGGGCGTGACCGATCCTCGAGCGCAGCTGGCCATGGCCGAGGTCCACGACTGCTTCACCCCGACCGAGCTGGTGTTGATGGAGGACCTCGGCTTCGCTGACCGGGGCACGGCTTGGAAGGAGGTCCTGGCCGGGACGTTCGACCTCGACGGTGAGCTGCCGGTGAACCCCGACGGTGGGCTGAAGAGCTTCGGTCACCCCATCGGGGCGTCAGGGCTCCGGATGATGTTCGAGTGCTGGCTGCAACTTCGGCGCCAAGCCCCCGAGGACCGCCAGATCAAGAGCGTTACCGAGGGAGGTCGGACCCTGGGTCTGACCCACAACCTGGGCGGCGGCCCAGGGGAGTGCGTGAGCTTCGTCAGCGTCGTGGGATCCGAGCCCTCGGCCTAGACGCGGGCCAGGCGACTCGACCCGGGCCATCACTTTCCAGGCTTGCTACTCGGA
>DASXMT010000013.1:0-8550 GCA_036495505.1 Acidimicrobiales bacterium
CTGTATTGCTGCTGGAAGGCCCCGATCTGCAATTGGTCCTGGACGAGCTGCTGCGAGATCTGGGTCGCCTGAGCCTTGAGGTCGGAGATCTGGTCTGCAGCCGCGGGTCGGGGAAGGAGGACCACCGTCGCGGTGATCGCTGTGACGAGAGCCAGAAGAACCGTGGCCGGCCCTCCCGTCCGGTGCCGCAATGTCACGTCTGGCTTCGCCGTCGAGTACTGCCCGACGTCTGTCACAAGGTTTTCGAACTTAGCGGTTCCATGGCGCGCACGCAAGGGGCAGCCCTCCGACCAGGTATTACTGGTCGAGGACCCCAGCCAGGGCCAGCTCAGGCTCGCCCTGCGCCCCTGCTCGGCTGCGAGCCTGGGCCGCATCGAGGTCCCACTTCTCCTCGACGTTCCCCACGCGCCAAACCACGAGGGCGGCGATCCAGGTGAGCGCGAACAGACCGACGATGACGAACCCTGCGGTGTTGATGTTGAAGGCCTGCATGAAATCCCAGAACCCTCCGTGCAAGTTGGCCTCTTGGGCCACGAGGCCGACGATCTCGATGGTCCCGACGAAAAAGGCTACGAAGACCGACAGCCCGGTCATGGTCAAGTTGTAATAGACCTTGCGGATCGGTTTGGCGAAGGCCCAGTCGTAGGCGAAGTTCATGAAACAGCCGTCGAGGGTGTCGAACAGGCTCATACCGGCGGCGAAGAGAAGGGGAAGCGACAAGACGGCATAGAAGGGAAGGCCACCCACCACGGCCGATCCGGCCAGTACCAACAATGCGATCTCGGTGGCCGTATCGAACCCCAAGCCGAAGAGCACGCCTATCGGGTACATCTTCCACGGCGTGTCGATCCGTCGTGCGTACCCTCCGAAGAATCGGTTCATCAAGCCCCGGCTGTTGAGCTGGCGCTCCAGTTCCTCGTCGTCGTACCTTCCCTGCCGCATCTCCTTGAACACCTTGACTATCGAGACGAGGACCACCACGTTCAGCGCGGCGATCAGATAGAGGAACGTCCCCGACACCGATGTCCCCACCACCCCGGTGATCCGGTGCAGGGACGAAGAGCCGTTCTTCACCGCGCCGTTCACGGCGCGGACTCCAAAGTTCAAGACGATGGCAAGAATGAACACGACGGACGAGTGGCCGAGGGAGAAGAAGAACCCAACACTCACCGGGCGCTGGCCATCGCTGATCAATTTGCGCGTGGTGTTGTCGATGGCGGCAATGTGGTCGGCGTCGAAGGCGTGACGCATACCCAGGGTGTAGGCCAGGATCCCGGTACCGAAGCCAAAGATCTCTGTTTTGTTCACGTGATAGTGGCCACCGACCGCCGCGGCCAAGAGCCCCCAGCCCAAGACGTTGAGGGCAATGACCACCGCGGCCATGCCCCCCACCCGGGCCCATTCGTTGGGGCTGAGGCCGTGACGAATCTTGGCCAGACGGACCCGAGGGTCGGTCATGTTCGGCTCCTCCCAGGTCCATGGTCCACCGGTCCGGCGCGAGCTGGACCCCATCCGCGGTCACCTTAGGAGAAGGTGCGAATCAGTTGCAAGAGCTACCAGCACGCAGTAGCGGACCGACGGGAGGTCAGTCGGGCGCCCTGCCGGACCCAGCGGGCACTGCGGGCACATGGGCCGCCACTATGACCGAGCCGAGGGCGGCCAGGACCACGGCCGGCGCCGCCCTCGGCACCTCCACCACGAGCACTCCGGCTGCGACGGCGCCGACAACCACGGCGGCGATCACCGCTATGTCGCGTCGCTGGCCGGCCCAGCCACGGCCAGCAGCCACAGCGCTGACCAGGTTGGTCAGGGTGCCGGTCATATAGGTGCTCGACAGACCCGGATCGGCCAGCGCTCGCACGGCCGCACTCTGGATGCCCATGGCCAGAGCGGCAATGCCCAACATCAGCAGCTGCGGACCACCTACGGGGTGTCCACCGACCAGCTCCCATCCGATGGTCATCCCGACGATCAGGGCCAGCTCGATCAGCAAGGCCCCCGTCACCCGGGCCGGCCAGGTCGAGCGCCCACGACCGGGCTGGCCGGCCACGACGACGCCCGCCACCACGCCGACGATGTAGCCGGCGAGGGCCACCCCCACGTGGGCGGCCAACGAACCGCTCCGGTGGCTGGCGCTCACGCCCAGCAGCACCAGGTTGCCGGTCATCACGCTGGCGAACACGCCACCCATGGCGATGAACCCGATGGCGTCCATGCCGCCCGTGGCCGCGGCCAGGGCCACCACCAAGGCATCTCGGCGTTCCGTCGGCATGCCCCGCTCGTCGCCGGAGCTCAGGTCACCACCTCGGCCGACTCGGCCCCGCTCGACCGGTCACCACCCGTCTCTGCCATGTTCCCCCCGCGATCTCGGCGACCAATTTCCGCTTCGGCGCCGACCATAGTCCTATGGCCCGACCCCGTCCCGGATTTCGAGCGCCGATCGGTTCTTGGAGCAGCGAAGCACACGGCCCCGCCCGCTACCCCCCAGCGCGGGCGCCCGACCCGGTCAGCACCCGGTCGTCCGGCGTCGATGGCCCGGTGTCGCCGTCGGTCTCCACCTCGACACCGAGCCTGGGGACGATGCGATCGAGCCAGGAGGGCATGTACCAGTTGGCCCGACCCAGGAGCTCCATGACCGATGGAACCAGGATCATACGGACCAGGGTGGCGTCGATGAAGATCGAGGCGGCCAGACCGAGGCCGAACACCTTCAGCACCCGCAACGGATCACCGATCACGAACGATCCGAAGACGCAGATCATGATGGCCGCCGCCGCGGTGATGACCCGGGCCGTCTTGGCCAGGCCGTCGGCCACTGCGGTGGAGTTGTCTCCCGTCCGCCGCCACTCCTCTCGGATACGCGACAAGAGGAAGACCTCATAGTCCATGGACAGGCCGAACAGGATCGTGAACATCATGAGCGGGATCCAGGGGTCGATGGGGCCGGTGGAGCCGATACCGACGAGGGATCCGAGCCAACCCCATTGGAAGACGGCCACGATCACCCCATACCCGGCCGCGGCGGACAGGATGTTCATGATGGCGGCCTTGACGGGGATGACCACCGAACGGAACACGGCCATCAGTAGGAGGAAGGCCAGCACGATGACACCGCCGATGACCCAGAAGAGCTTGGTTGACAAATAATTCGACGCGTCGGCGCTGGCCGCGGTTTCCCCGCCGACGAGGGCGGTGACACCCGTTCCCGCAGTGGCCCGCGGGATCACGTCGCTCCGGAGACGGGTGACGAGTTGTGCCGTCTCCGCGGCCTGGGGCGACCCGGTTGGGTAGGCGATGATCACCCCGGTGTTGCCTGCCGCATTGACCTGAGCCGGCACGGCGAAGGCCACGCCCGGCGTGGCCCGGACGGTGGCATCGAGTCGATCCAGGGCGGCCTGTCCCCCGCTGGGCGGCAGCTTCGCCGCGATGACCAGGGGCCCGTTGAACCCGGGACCGAACCCCTCGGCCAGGAGGTCGAAGGCCTGGCGGGTGGTGAGTGATGTCGGGTCATTGCCGGCGTCGGTGAAGGCCAGGCGCATCGAGAACAGCGGGATGGCCAGCACCACGAGGACCAAGAGCGCGCTCAAGGCCGATGACCACGGATGGCGCTGGATCATGCGGCTCCAGCGATACCAGAACCCGTGTTGTGAGGGGACGGATCCGGACTGCAGCAGGCCGGGCACGTGGAGCTTGTCGATGGCCTTGCCGGCGAAGCCGAGCATGGCCGGCAACAGCGTGAGGGCCGCGGTCATGACCAGCACGACGGCGGCGATGGCCCCGACG
This sequence comes from Acidimicrobiales bacterium, assembly GCA_036495505.1. Classification (GTDB taxonomy): domain Bacteria; phylum Actinomycetota; class Acidimicrobiia; order Acidimicrobiales; family RAAP-2; genus DASXMT01. The sequence continues at coordinate 3,784 of DASXMT010000013.1, forward strand.
GCCAGCCCCTGCATGAAGGGGAGGTTGACGATGAAGAGCCCGAGCAGCGAGATGATCACCGTGCACCCGGCGAAGAGCACGGCCCGACCCGACGTGGCCAGGGCCAGCACCACCGCCGCCTTCGGCTCCCTGCCCTCGTGGAGGCCCTGCCGGTACCGGGTGACGATGAAGAGGGCGTAGTCGATGCCCACGCCCAGGCCGATCATGGCCAGCATCTCGGGGGCGAAGGTGGGCACGTTCAGGATGTGGCTCACCAGATCCTCGACGGCAAAGCCGATGGCGATGCCGAACAGCGCGGTGAGTATGGGCAGGCCCATGGCCACCAGGGATCCGAAGGCGATGAGCATGATGATCATGGCGGCGACAATGCCGAAGCCCTCGCTGGACCCTGGCGCAGGGGAGACCACCGTCGAGATCACCTGGCCGCCCAGCGCCACCTGCAGGCCGGGGGTAGCAAAGGACTTGGCCGTGTTGATGACCCGGTTCACCGTGGTGGCGGCGACGGCCGTCTGATCCTGGTCGAACTGCACGGTGGCGAAGGCGATGTGGCCACCCGCTGAGATCTGGTGAGCGGCCTGGGGGCTGAACGGGCTGACCACGCCGGAGACATGCGGGAGCGACCGGAGGGCGGCTGTCATCTTCGTCGTGGCCGCCACGGTTGCCGGGCTGGTCACCGGTCCTGAGGTGTGGATCACCACATCGGCGGTGGCCCCCGCCGTCTGGGGGAAGCGGGCCGCCAGGATGTTCTGCACCTGCTGGGAGGGGGAGTTCCCAGAGGAGAAGTTGTCCTGGAAGCGACTCCCGAAGCCCTGAGCCAACACAGTGACGGCCACCAGGCCGCCGATCCACAGCACGAGGACGAGCCGGCGACGCTCGTAGCTCCAGCCTGCTAGCCGGCCGAGGAAGCCTCGTTCGGCCGAGCTGAGCGACTCCTGACCGGGGGCGCGGGAGCTATAATTCATCACTGATGACTTTTACCACATTCGCGCTGTCATGGGAACCCCCTTTGCTCCCCACCGGGCCGGTGGTCGTCTAGTGGTGCCGACCGGTCGACGGCCGGGCAATTCGAATACCCGCGAAGAGATCCTGGTCGCCGCTCGGGCCTGCTTCGCCGAGCGCGGCTACGCCGACACCAGCCTGCGCGCCGTGGCCCGACGCAGCCACGTCGATCCCGCCCTGGTGCACCATTACTTCACCGATAAGGCCACCTTGTTCATGCACACGATGCGGCTGCCCATGGACCCCCGCCGGGTAGCGGAGACGGCGAGGGGAGACGGCCCCTTCAACGGCGAGCGGGTGGTCGAGGGCTTCCTGGCCCAGTGGGAACACGGGCCCAAGCCCCACACGGCGTTCGTCACCCTGGCCCAAGCCATGTGTGCCTCGACCGAGGTGGCCGACGCCGTGAGGGAGTTCCTGGCCGAACGCCTCCCCGCGAACGGTCCCGCGGGAGAGGATCCCGCACTGTCCCGGCGGCGGCGCAGCCTCGTCTCCTCCCAACTGGTCGGTCTCGCATGGAACCGCTACGTGGTGCGCATGGAACCACTGGCGTCGGCCAGCCGAGCCGAGGTGGCCGCATGGGCCGGGCCGACCATCGACCGCTACGCCATGGGCGAACTCCCTCCCACGAACCCCGGCTAGGGCCCCGGCTGCGTCGTGGTGGTCGGCGCGCCGCTCAGCTCCATGTCGCGATCCACGCGTGTGGGAGGTGCGTCGGCCCTCTTGCCTTCCCGCAGCGGCCGCGGCCAGAGATGGCGGTCGAGGACCACGTTGAGCTCGGCGGCATAGACGCTGATCTTGGCCAGGATGAGTAGGAACGCGACGAGGCCGATGACGACGGCGAACTGGCCGTAGGTCTCCGAGCTGTTCCGGATCTGATGGGCCACCAGTCCCGACCCCACGGTGATGAGGGCGGTGAAGCCGATGGCGGCGGCCACGGCCCCGGGCACCAGCGCCCGGGTTTCGACCGCTTTCGGGGTCAGAACCCGGAAGGCGGCCGCATAGCAGACAACGTTGATGACCACCATGGCGGCGATGACGGGAACCCGAACGGCGTAGCTCCGACCTCCACCGGTGGCCAGCACGCCCAGCGCGGCGTTGACCAGGAAGCAGCCACCGATAATGACCAGGGCACCAACGCTCCGCCCTAACCGGGGCAAGAACCCGGGCAGCTCCACCTTGGGGATGTCCCACACGGTGGCCATGGCCTGTTGGGCCGTCTGGGTGACGCCCTGGGCCCCGTAGACCAGCAGGACCAGGCCGATGACCAGGCCCACGACGTTGCCGTGCAGGCGGCTCGATGCTGTGCCCGCCTGGAACCCTGACCCGATGATGGGGAACTGTTGCAGGGTGGTGACGATGCTGTGGCCCAGCGAGGCGGCTCCGATGAAGCCGAAGATGGTGACCACCACGAGCAGGAGCGGGTAGATGGAGGTGAACCCGTACCAGCCGAGGCCGACGACCAGGTTGTTGGCCTGGTCGTCGCCGAACTTCTTGATCACGGCGTAGGCGGGGGCGACCATGCGGTTGTGCTGTTGCCATTGGTCGATGCGGTCAACGATCCCGTCGAGTGCCTTCATCCCACAGTCCTTCCCCCCTGGACGACGATTCAAGCGTCGCCCGTCGGCGTCACCGAAATGGGCCGGGTGCGGCGACCAGCCGAGCCGGTACCGGCAGGTGTCCCAAGTTGCCGGGGAGCGGAGGGTAGGTGGCTCCGGCAACGGGTTCCATCCGGGAGACCCGCTCCATGAGCACCTCGACGGCGGTCAACCCTTCGAGTCGGGCCAGGCTTGCGCCCGGGCACACGTGAGGACCGGCGCCAAAGGTCAGGTGGTCACGAGGCTGGGGCCGGTCGAGGCGAAAGGTCTCGGGGTCATCGAAGACGGAGTCGTCCCGGTTGGCCGAGGCAATGCCCATCTCCACCCAGTCCCCGGGCCGGAGGACAACCCCTTCGATGTCGGTCTCCCCGGTGCACCGCCGAGAAGTGCGCTGTACCGGCGCGTCGAAACGCAACGACTCCTCCATGTACGCCGGGACCAAGCCGGGATCGGACTGCAGCCGCCGGTACAGGTCGGGATCGAGCAGGAGGCGTTGTACCAGGTGGGCCACCAGGCCCCTGGTGGTGTGCACGCCGGCTTGGATCATGAAGTGGAGCTCGGTGACGATCTCTTGGTCGCTGAGCGGCTCCCCCTCGATCACGGCGTCCATCAGCGTGGTGAAGACATCCTGGCTTCGTTCGGGACGGACCCGGCGAGCGGCGAGCTCGTCGGCGAAGAAGTTCTGCAGGGGATGACGGCCGGCGCCGACGTCGGGTGAGCACGGTCGCTTCATGATCATCCCGTCGACGGACCAGGCCATGAACTTCGCCGCCGTCTCGTCCGGCAGTCCCATGACGTGGGCCATCACCAGTCCGGGGATGGGCATGGCGTAGCCGCCGTGGAGGTCGGCCTCGCCGTCGGCCAACAAGTGGTCGAGCAGCGTATGACAGGTGGAGCGGATGAACGGCTCGACCTTGGCCATCCGTTGCGGGCCGAAGGTGACGTTGAACAGTCGACGGATCTGCGCATGACGGGGACCGGAGATCTCGCTCAGGAAGAGCTGATCGCTGGGCACCGCTTCGACGCCGTCCACTCCCGAGAGCCGGCCGAGGTCGGCACGGAAGGTACCGACGTTGCGCAGCGAGGCCTCGACGTCGTCGTAGCGGGCCACGTACCAGGATCCCGATGGGGTCGGGCACACCGGCGCCTCGCGGCGCAGTTGGGCGAGGCGGTCGAAGGGAACCCCGTCGGTGAGCTGACTCGGGTCGTTGGGATCGTAGGTGGTCACAGGGCTCAGGCGCTGGGCCGCCCGGCGGTGATACCACCGTCCACATAGATCACCTGACCGGAGACGTAGGAAGACTGCTCGGAGGACAAGAAGGCCACGACGTTGGCGATGTCGGCCGGCTCCCCCACCCGCTTGAGCGGCACCGCCCGGGCCCGCTCGCGTTGCCGATCGCCCTCGTAGTTGGCCGCCGTCCCCTCGGTGACGATCAAGCCCGGCCCCACCGCGTTGACCCGGATCGACCTTGGTCCCAGCTCCACCGCCAGCTGCTGGGTGAGGAGCTCTATGGCGCCCTTGGAGGCGGGATAGATCCCCACCCCGGAGGCGTGCATCGCCGCCGCGGCCGAGGAAAGGTTCACGATGGCGCCGCCACCGCTCTCGGCCATCCCCGGGCTGAAGGACCGGCAGCAATGGAGGGTTCCGAGGAGGTTCACCCGGAGCACGTCGCTCAGATCCGACTCCGAGGCTTCGAGAACCGGGCCGAAACGCCAGATGCCGGCGTTGTTGATCAGGATGTTCACCGGGCCGATCTCGTCGGCCAGGGCACGCACCGCCTCAGCGTCCCCCACGTCGCAGTCATGACCAGTCCCGCCGACCATCGCTGCCGTCTCCTCTGCGCTCGCCCGGTCGATGTCGACCGCTCGCACGACATGACCGTCGGCAGACAGGCGCTTGGCGATCGCCCGCCCGAGGCCCCGTCCTGCTCCGGTCACAAGGGCCACACCCATCCCCCACCCCTCTCATCAGCGAAACGATGGAACGTTAGCCCGGATCGATCAGGGGCCCACCGACGGCTTAGCCTGGACCACCATGGTCACGATCTCGGTGTTCGGCGGCGCAGACTCCTCCACGGTCAGCGAGTTGGTGTCGCGCACAGCGGCGGCGGCCGACGACGGCTTCGACGGCATCTGGTTCGGCCAGGGGTTCACCGTGGACACGTTGACCGCT
>DASXMT010000014.1:0-8320 GCA_036495505.1 Acidimicrobiales bacterium
CGAACCCGATGGCCTCCTCCAATGCTGCGGCCGAGCGAAGAACCACTAGGTCGCCATGCTGGGGCCCTACCAGCTGCAGGCCAACCGGCAATCCTGCTTCGGTGAGCCCGGCGCAGATCGAGGCGGCCGGCGAACGGGTCATATTGAAGGGGTAGGTGAACTTCACCCAATTGAGGGTGGGAGTTCCGTTGATCATGCCCATTCCCTCTAACGATCGCGGTGGAGGAGCCGCTGCCGTCGTCGGGGTGATCAGCAGTCGTACCTCGTGGAACAGCTCGACCAACCGCAGGTTGAGGTGGTGGCAACGGTCCTCGGCCCCGAGGACGTCCAAGGCACTGAGAGACCGTGCGCCGTCGATGATCATCTTGAGGACGGGATCGATGCGATCGCGTCCTGGCCCATCGGGCAGGGACTCGATCGTACGGAGGTTGTAGGCGCCGGTCAGCGCGATCCAGTCATCAACGGGATCCTCCTCGAAGACGGTGTCGACCTCCACCACCTCGGTGCCCATCGATGCCATCTTGTCCACGGCCAGCTGGCAGATGGCCAGCACCTCCGCGTCGACCTCGCCATAACCCAGCGTCGGTGACCAGGCCACTCGGGAAGGCAGCTGGGGCTCCTGGATGGCCGCCGTCCAGGACGCCTCCGCACGAGGGAGCGAGTTGAGATCGCTCGGATCGGGACCGACCGCCACCTCCAGCGCCGCCACCACATCGGCCATGCGGCGCGCCATGGGGCCTTTGGTCGACAGGTAAGGCCACGCCGGAGCCAGCTCGCCTCCCATGGGTACCCGGCCGAGCGACGCCTTCATCCCCGAGAGCCCACAACACGCCGCGGGGATCCGGATCGAACCTCCCCCGTCGGAGCCAGTGGCCAGCGGCACCATGCCCGCAGCGATGGCTGCTGCACTTCCACCCGACGATCCGCCCGGGGTGTGCTCCAGGTTCCACGGGTTGAGCGTGGGTCCGAAGAGCGCATTGTCGGTGTCGGGCTTCCAGCCCAGTTCGGGCGTGTTCGTCTTTCCCACCACGACGCACCCGGCCGCCGTAAGCCGGGCCACCAGCGGTGAGTCGAGCCGGGCCGGCTCGGCCTCGGCCAACAGGGCCGAGCCCTGGGTGGTCACGAACCCCGCCGCGTCATCGAGGTCCTTGACCCCGATCGGGATCCCAGCCAGCGGTCCCGGGTCGTAGCCCGCAGCCACCCGCTCATCGATGGCCGCCGCGGCGGCCAGGGCCCGTTCGCCGTCCACGGCCACGAAGGCGTTCACTCGTGGGTTGTCGGCCTCAATCCGTTCCAGGGCGTGGGTCACCAGGTCGCGGGACGACCGTTCCCCCTTCCGGACCTGATCAGCCAACCCGGACACCGACTCGGTTCTGAAGTCCATCTCCGGACCGTACCGCCGGCCGCCGGGACCGACAACCGGCTGTGGGCCCGACGGAGAGCCACTCCCCCGCCCGGTAGCCTGCAATCGATGAGCAAGGACGAGGAGTCGGACTTCGACCCGGACGACGAGTACGAATACGACGAGTTCGACGAGTACGAATACGACGAGTCGGACGAGGAGCCCCAGGCACCCACCCGTGCCTCGGGTGCCCTGGAGTGGATTCGGTCCAGCACGCAGCGGCTCACGGGCCGGCCCCGTTCGACAGATGGCGGTCCCCTTTCTGATCGTGACGCCAAGCGCGCCATCTACATGCTGAACGACCGGGAGCGGCTGTTCTCGTTCGCCGCTGCTGTTGTCGCTGTGGGTTTCGGCATCGCCATCTACGTGTCAGAGACGAGCAACAAGAATTTCCGGTTGGCCAAGGGCGAGCTCACTCCTCAGACCATGCTGCTGGTCGGCCTGGTGGCTGGAGCCCTCCTCGTCATTGGCACCCTGGTCGGTCGCCGGGCGCTGGTCGGGTTCCTGGTGTTCTTCGCCGGCGCCGGCTTTTCCACCAACAGCTTCGTCTTGGCCCTGCCCTTCTGGGCCCTCGCCTTCTGGCTTCTCTATCGGTCCAGTCGGATCCAGCGTCAGCGGACCCAGGAGCTCCGAGCCGAACGGGCGGCGAATCCACGCTCGGCCAAGACCAGGGGCGGGAGCGGCCGAGCGTCGGGATCAGGCAAGGCCAAAGCGGGGAGCGGCACCGGACCCAAGCGCCCCGAGGCCAACAAGCGCTACACGCCGCCGCGCCCCCCGCCGAAGCCCAAACCAGCTCCTCCGGCCCGGCGACCCAAGAAGACCACGGCCAAGAGGACCACAACCAAGAACGACTGAGGGCCGCACCGTGTTTTTCAGACACCGTCCGGTTCAGGCAGCGGGCGGTTTGGGAAGGGCGCCGACCAGCAGTGGGCCGGCGCCTGCTCAGGCCGTGTCGGTGACCAGTGCCGACCGGAGGAACTCGAGGATTTCGGTGCGCCGCTTGACCAGGGATCGGGCGGTCGGCTCCTCGCCCATGGCCCGGAGCACGTCGACCTCGGTGATCATGCCGATCACCGACGAATAGATGGCCAACAGGAGCAGCCTCGGCTCGTGGCGCCGCATGTGCCCGGCATCCATCTCCGATCCCAAGAAGACCGCCGCCCGCTCCACCAACGGCTCGAGGGCACCGATGAACCTGGTCGCCGCGGGAGCTCCCAGCCGACCCATCTCCCGCACCAGCCCCAGGAGCTCAGGGCGCCGGACGGCCAGGCGGAACACCGAGCGGACCACCGCCTCCACCCTCCCCCAACCGGTCCCGGCCGAGGCCAGCGAGGCCTCGAGCGCCTCCGAGAGCTCGGCCGCGCTCCGGTCGATGACCGCCTCGAGCAACGCCTCTTTGGAGGGGTACCAATAGAGAATGGTCTGCTTGCGGACCTCGAGGCCTGCGGCCAGGGCGTCGAGCGAGGTGGGCTCGTAACCGCGATCGCCGAACGACACCAGGGCGGCGTCGAGAATCCGCTCAGACGTGCTGGGAGTCGTGGCCCCGGGGCGCTCGGGGACCGGGCGGGGGCCCCGCCGGGGTCCGCTGTCCGGCGCCGCGGTGGTGCCGGTGGAGCCCGTGGCGCCATCGGGGGATGCTGCTCTCGTCTGTGGAGTCCTCGACTCGGTCACTTACCATATGGTAGACAGATCCGGTGACCCGCGTCCGTGACGCCCTCGCCGGCAAGCGATTCTTTGTCACCGGTGCCACCGGCTTCCTGGGAACGGCCCTGGTGGAGCGGCTGCTGCGCACCATTCCCGACAGCCAGATCGTGCTTCTCATCCGGCCCGGCCGGCGCACGAGCGCCATGCAGCGAGCCAGCCGCGAGATCCTAAAGAACGACTGCTTCGACCGCCTTCGGGAGCTGCACGGCGGCCTGTTCGACGATGAGGTGGCGTCTCGAGTGACCGCGGTGGCCGGCGACGTGGGAACCGACGGCCTGGGGCTGGACGATGACGCCCGCCGGGTGTTGTCCACCTGCGACATCGTCATCCACTCGGCGGCCACGGTGAGCTTCGACTCGCCCCTCGACTCGGCCGTGGAGGTGAACCTGCTGGGGCCGTCGCGAGTGGCGGCCGCCGTGGTCCAGGCCCGAGCCGACGCCGCCGAAGACGGGCGGGTGGGACCAGCTCACTTCATCCCTGTCTCCACCGCCTATGTGGCCGGAACCCATCAGGGCGAGGCCCCCGAGCAACTGCTCGAGGACAACCCCTACAGCCTGGACGTGGACTGGCGGGATGAGGTCACCGCCGCCCGGCGACTGCGCAGCGATGCCGATGCCGAGTCCCGTCATCCGAAACGGCTGGCCTCCTTCGCCAAGGCGGCCCGCGGCGAACTGGGGGGCGCAGGCATTCACCTGCTGGCCGAGCGGGCGGAACGCCTCCGGGAGGATTGGGTGCGAAAGCAACTGGTCGACGCCGGGAAGGCTCGAGCGGCGGCATTGGGCTGGCCGGACGCCTACGCGTATACGAAGTCACTGGGCGAGCGAGCGCTGACCGCCCAATATGCCGGCGTCCTCCCCTATACGATCGTCCGACCGTCGATCATCGAGTCGGCCCTGGCCGAGCCGGTTCCCGGCTGGATCCGGGGCTTTCGCATGGCCGAGCCGATCATCGTGTCCTATGCCCGGGGCTTGCTCAAGGAGTTCCCGGGTGTGCCCGAAGGGGTCATCGACGTCATTCCGGTGGATCTGGTGGTGGCCACCATCATCGCCGTTGCCGCCGACGGACCCAGTGACGACGGCCCGTCGGTCTACCACGTGGCCTCGGGCGTCCGGAATCCCTTCCGCTACGGGCGCCTGGTCGAGCTGGTCCAGTCGTGGTTCACCGATCATCCCATCTACGACTCCGACGGCCAGCCCATCGTGGTGCCCGAATGGTCCTTCCCCGGTCGAGGCCGCGTGCAACGGCAGCTGCAGCGGGCCGGGAGGGTCATGGGGGCGGCCGAGCGCATCGTGGGAACGCTGCCCGTCCGCGGCCGTCAGGCGGCGTGGATGGCCGCCCTGGAAGAGCGCCACCTCCTCGCTGAACGGGCCCTCGGCTACGTGGAGCTCTACGGCGCCTACACCGAGACCGAGGCGCGCTACCGCGTCGACCGCCTGCTCGAGCTGTGGGATCGGATCGACCCCGACGAGCGGGCCTTGTTCTGTTTCGATCCGGGCGAGATCGATTGGGACCGGTACGTCCACGACATCCATCTCCCGTCGGTGGTCGAGCACGCCCGGGTGCGCACCACGCCGGAAAAATCGACCCAACCGGCCCGCAGCGACCGGCTGAAGAAGGCCATCCTCTCCCCCGACCGGCACCTGGCCGCCTTCGACCTGGAGAACACCCTCATCGCGTCCAACGTGGTCGACTCCTACGCCTGGTTGGCCTCACGGCATCTGCCCGCCGCCCAACGGGTCACCTTCGTGGCCGAACTGGTGCAGGGGGCTCCCGCCCTCCTGGCCCTGGACCGCAGGGATCGAGGCGACTTCCTCCGGTCCTTCTACCGCCGTTACGAAGGTGCGCCGGTCGAGAGGCTGCGCGCCGACGCCTGGGACCTGTTCCACGACCTCCTGCTGGCCAAATCCTTTCCGGCCGGCTTTGCCCGCCTGCGCCAGCACCGTGCCCTCGGCCACCGCACCATCTTGATCACCGGCGCCCTGGACCTCATCGTGGAGCCCCTGCGGCCCCTCTTCGACGAGATCATCTGCGCCCACCTGAGCGAACAGGACGGCCGGTTCACCGGGCGGATGGAGGACCTCCCCCCCATCGGGGAGGCCCGAGCCCTGGTGCTCGCCGAGTACGCCCGAGCCGAGGGGCTCCGGCTCGAAGAGTCCATCGCCTACGCCGACTCGGCCAGCGACCTTCCCATGCTCGACGTGGTGGGCTTCCCTGTCGCCGTCAACCCCGAGGCCAAGCTGGCCGCCATCGCCCGTCGCCGCGGCTGGCACGTTGAGCACTGGTCGAAGAGCCGCGGCGGCGCCCGTCCGTTGCTCCCACTGGGGCCGCTCGATACGCCGCGATCGCTCCGCCGGGGAAGCCGGGTCAGCCAGGCGGCCCTCACCGGTGCGCGCCGTCGGGCTCTCGGTCCGCTCGATCTGACCCCCGGTTCGACCGAGGGACATTCCCGGTGAAGGCGCTGGTCTTCGAGCGGAACCTCCCCCGCTTCGCCGCGTCCCGGGCGGCGTCGGTGTTCGGCTCGGGCCGAGGGGCGGCCATCGGCCCGCTGCGGCTCCTCGACGTGGATCCCCCCGAGCTCCCAGGCGAGGGGTGGTACCGACTTCGTCCCGTGCTGTCCGGGATCTGCGGTTCCGATCTCGCCACCCTGGACGGCCGGAGCTCCCGCTATTTCGAGGACATCGTCAGCTTCCCGTTCGTACCCGGCCACGAGGTGGTCGGGATCCTGGAGGACGGTGGCGTCGACCACACCGGGGCCAGCCTCCCGGCCGGCACCCGGGCGGTGATCGAACCGGTACTGGGTTGCGCTCCCCGGAACATCGAACCCCATTGCCCGGCCTGTGCCACGGGACACACCGGCCTGTGCGGCAACCTGGCCCTCGGCGATCTCTCCCCTGGCCTCCAGACCGGCTTCTGTGCCGACACCGGTGGGGGTTGGTCGACCGCAGGCCTCGTGGCCCACGCCGGACAGCTCTATACCGTGCCGGACTCGTTCACCGACGAAGACGCCGTTCTGATCGAGCCCACCGCCTGCGCCGTGCACGCCGCCCTGGGCGGCTCGATCACCGCCGGGGACACCGTGGCCGTGCTCGGGGCGGGCACGTTGGGGTTGGCCACCGTGGCTGCGCTGCACCAGGTGGTGCGCCCGACAACCCCGTGCACCATCCTGGTCGGGGCCAAGCACTCCCACCAGCGCAGCGTGGCCGAGAAGCTGGGAGCCGACACGGTGGTCCCTCCCGACCAGCTCCCCCGGGCCGTGCGCCGGGCGTCCGGGTCGCTGGTCCTCGGAGGGCGATTGACCGGCGGCGCCGATGTGGTCTTCGACTGCGTCGGATCGGCCGAGTCGCTGACCCAATCCATGGCCATGGTGAGGCCACGGGGCCGGGTCGTGCTGGTCGGGATGCCGGGCAAGCTGCACGTCGACCTGGCGCCCCTCTGGCACCGGGAGATCCAGCTGGTCGGTGCCTACGCCTACGGGGTCGAGAGCACGCCGTCTGCTGCCGCCGACAGGGTCGCTGCCGCGGGCCAGGACGCCACCACCTCCCCTCGCCGCACCTTCGCCGTGGCCATCGACGTCGTCGGCGCGGCCGGGCTCGGTTCCCTCGTTTCTGCCTCGTATCCACTCGACCGCTACGAGGAGGCGGTGGCCCACGCCGGTGCCGCCGGTCGTCGCGGCGCGGTCAAAGTGGCCTTCGACCTTCGCAACCGGAAAGGACGCTCGCAATGAGCCCCAGGCCAGGCTTCGTGCTCGACGTCGATCGGTCCACCCCGCCCACCCTCTTTTGGCACGGCGAGCGGTTCCGGTTGGAGCGCCTGCCCGAGGGCAGCCGGGTGATCTACGCCCCCGAACCCCTCGACCCGTTGGCAGATCCCTCCACCGCCATCCGCCATGCGCTGCTCAACCCCCTGGGCGACCGGGACCCGCTGCCCGCCCTGCTGTTTCCGGGCATGCGCTTGACCATCGCCTTCGATGACATTTCGCTGCCGCTCCCGCCAATGGAGCGCCCCGACAACCGGCAGCTGGTGATCGAGCAGGTCCTCGATCTGGCCGCAGAAGCCGGTGTGGACGACGTCGAGCTCATCGTGGCCCTGGCCCTCCACCGCCGCATGACCGAGGCCGAACTGCGCCATGCCCTGGGCAACCGGATCTATGACGCCTTCGCCCCCAACGGGCTCCTGACCCAGCACGACGCCGAGGACCCGTCGGCCCTGGTCCATCTGGGCCTGACCGATCAGGGGGAGGACGTCGAGATCAACAAGCGGGCAGCCGAGAGCGACCTTCTCGTCTACGCGAACATCAACCTGGTGGCCATGGACGGCGGCCATAAGAGCGTGGCCACAGGGCTGGCCAGCTACAAGAGCCTGCGCCACCATCACAACCCCCGGACCATGCAGCACAGCCGGTCGTTCATGGACCAGCACCGCTCGGAGCTCCACTCCTCCAACTGGCGCATGGGCAAGCTCATCGCCGACAGCGGCGTCACCATCTTCCAGATCGAGACCACGCTGAACACCAACACCTTCCCCTCCCACTTCGGTTTCCTGCAAAAGCGCGAATGGGAATGGAACGCGCGGGACCGGATCGGGTACCTGGCCGCGTCCAAGGCCCTCGATCGCACGCCGCCCAAGGTGTCCCGCCAGATCTTCCACTCGATCAAGGCCCCCCATCGCATGACATCGGTACAGGCCGGCGAGGTGGAGGCCGTCCACGCCGTCGCCACCGAGAACGTGTGGAAGCAACAGGGCGTCGCGGTGGAGGGGCAGACGGACATCTTGACCATGGGGCTCCCCTACATCAGCCCGTACAACGTCAACTCGGTCCTCAACCCCATTCTGGTGGCCTGCCTCGGGCTCGGCTACTTCTTCAACCTCTACCGGGGGAAGCCACTGGTGCGCGAGGGCGGCGTGCTGATCATGAGCCACCCCACGGCATGGGAGTTCAACCCCGTTCATCACCCCAGCTACATCGACTTCTTCGAACAGGTGCTCAGCGAGACCACCGACCCCATCGAGGTGGCCAAGGGATACGAGGAGAGCTTCGCCACCGATCCCTGGTACATCCATCTCTACCGGACCGGGCACGCGTACCACGGGGTGCATCCGTTCTACATGTGGTACTGGTGCGCCCACGCCCTGCAACACGTGGGCGGAGTGATCATCGTGGGCGGGGATCCCGCCGCCGTGCACCGCCTCGGGTTCCGCGTGGCTTCCACCTTG
>DASXMT010000015.1:0-14415 GCA_036495505.1 Acidimicrobiales bacterium
AGGCCCCACGGGCCCTCCCCGGTCACCCCGACCGGTACCCGGTCGAGGGCCAGGCCCCTGGTGATCAGCTTGGCCACCTCGGTGCTCACCTCGGCCTGGTCCATGTCCCGGACGGCTTGGGCCGGGGTCAGCACCAGGGCCGGGCTCAGCTCGTCGACCGGCCGGGCATCGTCCACCGAGAACGAGCCGATCCGGGTCCGGCGCAGATTGCGGAGGTGGGCCCCCCCGCCGAGCAGGGCCCCGAGATCAGCGGCCAGGGTGCGTACATAGGTGCCCGAGGAGCACTCCACTTCGATGTGGAACACGCCGCTGCTCGCCGTCTCTTCCACGTCCAGCCGGTACACGGTGACCGGACGGGGGGCCCGCTCCACCTCGACCCCCTGGCGGGCCAAATTGTGCAGCCTCTGCCCGTTGACCTTGACCGCAGAGACCATGGGGGGGATCTGCTCGATCTCGCCGACCAACCCCACCGCCGCCACCCGGACCTGGGAGAGGGTGACCGAGCTCATGTCCCAGGTGCCGACGATCTCACCGGAGGCGTCGAGGGTGGTGGTGGCCGTACCCAACACCACTTCGGCCTCGTACGTCTTACGCAGGGCGGTGAGGAAGCGGAGCAGGCGGGTCATCCGGCCCAGCCCCACCAGCAACACCCCGGTGGCATCGGGGTCGAGGGTGCCGGCATGGCCCACCCGGCGCTGCCCGAAGATCCGGCGACACCGCGCCACCACGTCGTGGGAGGTCCACTGGGCCTCCTTGTCCACCACCACGAGGCCGTTCACGCCATCGGCGCTCACCGGTCGGGCTGCTCCTCGTCGGCCTCGCGGCGCTGCTCCAGCTCGTGCAGCCGGCGGAGCACGTCCTCCACCCGGCCCCCGGCCACCACGGCGGGATCGAGTTCGAAGGCCAACATCGGTGTCCGCTTCATCCGCACCTGGCTCCCCATCGACCGCTGGAGCTGCACCCGTCGCTCGCTGAGGGCAACGGCTGCGTCGTCGGACATCGAGCTCAGGTACACCCGGGCCGTCCGCAGGTCGGGAGCCGTGTCCACCGCGGTGATGGTCACCAGGCGCAGGCGCTCATCGGCGTCAGCCAAGCGCTCCAGCTCCTCGGCCAGGATCTGGCGCAGGACCTGGTTGACCCGGAGCGACCTCGCGTAGGGGGCCGCACCTCGATTGTCATGGCGGCGACCAGGCATCTGCTTCTCCGGTCCGGGCCCCAGGACCCGGTTCTATGGTCCCGTCGAACCGGTCAGGTCCTGGGGATCTCGCGCTCTTCGTAGGTCTCGATGACGTCGCCGTTCTTCAGGTCCTGGTAGTCCGAGAGCCCGATACCGCACTCGAACCCGGCAGAGACCTCACGGGCGTCGTCCTTGAACCGGCGCAGGGAGGTGATCGAGCCCTTCCAGATCACCACGCCCTCCCGGAGGAAGCGCACCTTCGACCCGCGGGTAATGACGCCCTCTCTGACGTAGCACCCGGCAATGGCGCCGATCCGCGGCACCCGGAAGACCTCGCGCACCTCGGCCTCGCCGGTGACGATCTCCTCGAACACCGGCGCCAGCAGGCCGAGCATGGCCGCCTGAAGATCCTCGAGCAGGTTGTAGATGATCTCGTAGGTACGGATCTCGACATTGGCCTTCACCGCCTGCTCGCGGGCCCGGCGGTCGGGGCGGACGTTGAAGCCGATGATGGTGGCATTCGAGGCTTGGGCCGTCTGGACGTCGTTCTCGGTGATGCCGCCCACGCCGCGCTGCACGAAGCTGAGCTTCACGTCGTCGCGCTCGAGCTTCCGGAGGCTCTCGGTGATCGCCTCGAGCGAGCCCTGGACGTCGGCCTTCAAGATGATGTTCAGCGTGGCCGTCTCGCCCCGCTGGATCTGCTCGAAGAGGTCCTCCAACTTGGCACCGCCCAGTGCCGATGCGGCGGCGGGGACGTGCCCGGCCACCCGGTAGCGATGGGCACGGGCCTCGCCGATGGTGCGGGCCTGGGCCAGCTCGGGGGCCACCCGGAGCTCGTCGCCCGCATTGGGGGGCTCGGAGAACCCGAGCACCTGGACCGGGGTAGACGGCGGTGCCTCTTTGATCTGGTCGCCGCGGTCGTCGACCAGGGCCTTCACCTTGCCCCACGCGGCACCGGCCACGATGGGGTCGCCCACCCGCAGCGTGCCCCGCTCCACGATGACCGAGGCCACCGGGCCCCGGCCCACCTCGAGCTCGGCCTCGATGACGAAGCCGCGGGCCGGGCCCTCGGGGCTGGCTACCAGCTCCTCGACCTCGGCCACCAGCACGATCTGCTCCAACAGGTCGTCGACGCCCAGGTTCTGGAGGGCCGACACCTCGACGGTGATGGTGTCGCCACCCCACGCCTCGGGCACCAGGCCGTACTCGGAGATCTGCTGGAGCACGCGGTTGGGATCCGCCTCTTCCCGGTCGATCTTGTTGACGGCCACGATGATGGGCACCTCGGCCAACTTGGCGTGGTTGATGGCCTCGATGGTCTGGGGCATCACGCCGTCGTCGGCCGCCACCACCAGGACCACGATGTCGGTCACCTCGGCGCCGCGGGCACGCATGGCCGAGAAGGCCTCGTGGCCCGGGGTGTCGATGAAGGTGATGGGCTTGCCGTTGTACTCGACCTGGTAGGCGCCGATGTGCTGGGTAATGCCGCCGGCCTCCCCGGCGACCACGTTGGCCGAGCGGATGCGGTCGAGCAGGAGGGTCTTGCCGTGGTCGACATGGCCCATGACGGTGACCACGGGGGGGCGGGGACGGAGATCGGCCTCGTCCTCCTCGTCGTCGTCATCGTCGAAGTACTTGGCCAGCAGCTCGGCCTCGCGCTCCTCGCCGGGATCGACCAATCGGACTGTCGCCCCCAGTTCGGCGGCGAACAGCTCGATCATGTCGTCGGTCAAGGACTGGGTGGCCGTGACCATCTCGCCCTGTAGGAGGAGGAACCGGATCACGTCGCCGGCTGACCGGTTCAGCTTGGGGCCGAGGTCGCGAGCGGTCGAGCCGCGTTCCACGATGACCTCGGAGTCGGGCACCGGGGCGGTCGACGGCGTATAGGCGGTGAGCTGGGTCGGCTCCAGCTCTTCGAGGTTCCGACGCCGACGACGGGGTCGGCGCTGGTTGGGACGGCCGCGTCCCATGCCGGGACCACCGCGACCGGGAGGACCGCCGGGGCCACCCCCAGGTCCACCAGGACCGCCGGGGCGACCGCCGGTAAAGCCGCCACCACCGCCGGGGCGTGCCCCGAACCCACCACCGGTGCCACCGCCGGCACCACCGGGACGACCTGCGCCCGCGCCGCCAGGACGACCGGCGTAACCGCCGCCGCTCGGGCGACCACCGGGGCCACCGGGACCGGGGCGACCGGCCCCAGGAGGAGTGCGCCGACCACCGGCGCCGGGCGGTGGCGGGATCGGTCGGCCGCTGACCGACCGGGGCGGACCGCCGGGCGGGGGCGGAACGGGCCTGCCCGATTGGCGGGTGGGTGGCCGGGCCGGGCCCGACGTCGGCGGAGCGGGGGCGGCAGGAGCGGCCGCTGGAGGGGCGGGAGCACTTGCCACCGGGACTGGGGCTGGTGTTGGTGCCGGTGCCGCGGGGGCACTGGCTGCGGGGGCACTTTCTGCAGGGGCGGTCGGAGCCGCCGGCGGTGCGGACACCGGCGCGGCCGGAGCCGCGGGCTCAGTGGTCGGCGGCGTCGCTGCGGGCGCGGGCTGAGCGGGCGGGGGCTGAGTGGGCGCGGCGGCAGGAGCGGGCGCGACCGGAGCCGACGCAGCCGGAGCTTGGGGCGTCGGAGCCGCGGCAGGTGCCGGTGCCGGACGCGGGGCAGGCGGTGGGGTGACGGCCGGTCGGGGCGCCGCCGGGGCGGTGGGAGCGGCCGCAGGGCTCGGGCTCGAACGCACCAACGAGGGCCCCGTCGATCCCGCCTGTTCGGGCGCAGGTCGGCTGCTGGTGACCAGGCGGGCACCCGATCGCTTGATCGGTGTCGTCGATCCCCCGCCATCGGGAAGCTCGCCGTCCGTTCCGCTGGTGGCCGGCGTCGAGGTCGGCGGGATGTCGCCGTCGGGCTTCGTGAGGGTGGTGTCGGGTTGCTCTGTGGCTGCGACCTTCTTGGCTGCTGCCGCCTTCTTGGTCGCCTTGGCCGGCGCCGCTGGCTCCTCGGGTTGGACCGGGCGACGAAGGCCCTCCCGGTCGGCCTTTCTCCGGGCGCGATCGGCTTGCGCGTCCTCGATGGACGACGAGTGGCTCTTGACCCCCATCCCGAGAGAGAGGCAGAGGTCAAGGGCCTCTTTGTTGGTCAGACCGAGCTCATGGGCCAGCTCGTAGACGCGGATCTTCTTGGGCAACGGTTCCTACTGTCCTTCGTTCACTTCGCATTCGGTGGCTCGCACATGCGAACCTCTATCCTCGCACATCACAGCGCCCGGCCTCCCCTCGACCGGGGTCAGCAGCGCTCGCAGGCGCTCGACCTGGTCCGGAGCGACCGGACTGCGCAGGGCCCGGGCGAGCGCTCCCCGGCGCAGGGCACGCTCCACACACGAGATCGAGGAACGGCACAACCAGGCCCCTCGGCCCCGCGCATCCCGCCCCACGACCACTTCGCCGTTGGGAGACGGGCCAACCGCACCAGCTGATTTGGCGTCGCTGTGCGCCGGCAGCCAATGCAGGTACGAATCGGGGCTATGCCGGATTCTCCCCGGTCAGCGCATCGGCACCGGCAGCCGGCTCGGCCACGGGCGGCTGTTCGACGCCAGCCCCCGGTGCGGCCTCGGACGTGTCCGTGCTTTGGCCGGCGGCTGTCACCACACTACCGGCGGTGCCCTCGGCACCGTCCGTTCCCTCGGCGCCCCCAGCCCCTTCGGACCACTGCGTGGCCGACAGGGCCTCCCCACCCTCGGCGGGCTGCCAAACCATCTCACCGGCGTCGTTTTGGACCCACTCACCCTGGGCCCATTCCTCGCCTCCGTACCCGGCCTCCTCTTCGGCCAGCTGGGTCTCGCTCTTGATGTCGATACGCCAACCGGTGAGCCGGGCAGCGAGGCGGGCGTTCTGCCCTTCTTTGCCGATGGCCAGCGACAACTGGTAGTCGCTGACGATGACCGTCGCCGTCCCCGTCTCGTCGTCGAGGCGGACCTCCCGCACCCGGGCAGGGGCCAGCGCGCTCTGGATCAGCTCGACAGGGTCGTCCGAATAGGGGACCACGTCGACCCGCTCCCCCCGGAGCTCGTTGGTGACCATGCGGACGCGGGATCCCCGGGCGCCCACGCAGGCGCCCACCGGGTCCACGTTGGGGTCGTTGGACCAGACGGCGATCTTGGTCCGGTGCCCGGGCTCTCGGGCCGCCGCCTTGATCTCCACCGCTCCCGAGGAGATCTCCGGCACCTCCAACTCGAAGAGCCGCTTGATCAGGCCCGGATGGCTCCGGCTGACCACGATCTGGGGACCCTTGGTCGTCTTGCGGACCTCGACGATGTAGGCCTTGAGCCGGGCGCCGTGCTCGTAGCGCTCATAGGACACCTGTTCGGCCTGGGGCAGCAACGCCTCCACCTTGCCCAGGTCGAGCAGGGTATAGCGATTGTCGGTCTGCTGGACGATCCCGGTGACGATGTCACCCTCGCGACCGGCATACTCCTCGTACTTGAGGTCCCGTTCCACTTCGCGGATGCGTTGCAGGATGACCTGCTTGGCCGTCTGGGCCGCGATCCGGCCGAAGTCGTCGGGCGTATCGTCCCACTCCCGGGTGACGTTCCCGTCCTCATCAAGCTCTTGTCCGTAGACACGGATCTCGCCCGACTCGGGATCGATGGTCACCACCGCCTCCTCGGCCGCCGTCGGGGTGCGCTTGTACGCGGCCACGAGGGCATTGGCCAAGGCATCGAGAAGTGCCTCGACCGAGATCCCCTTGTCGCGAGCGATCTGGCCGAGGGCATCGAGGAACTCGAAGTTCGTCTTGCTCATGGCGTGGTGACCTGCTTCCTGTTCTGCGTGGATCCTGCAGCCTTGTACTTCGGGCTGTTCTTGGCCTTGGCGGCCTTGGCGGTGTTGCCGGCGCCACCGCCGGGGCGGGGGGCGGGGCCCCATTCGAAGACGGTACGGGCGCGGTCGATATCGGAGTACCCCAGCCGACGGTCCCCGGCGGGATCGTCCTCGATCCGCAGCACCAGGCCGTTGTCGTCCGATGCCACCAGCGTCCCGGTCAGGCGGCGATCACCGGGGACCTGGGGGCGGGTCTTGACCGTGACCTTCTCGCCCACGGCCCGGGCGAAGTGCGCCGGGGTCCGCAACGTCCGCTCCACCCCGGGGCTCGACACCTCGAGGGTGTAGTGGCCGGGGATGGGGTCGTGCTCGTCGAGGATGCTCGAAACGGCCCGATTGGCCTGGGTGAGCGCCTCCAGGTCGACGCCGCCCTCGCGGTCGACGGTGACCAGCACCACCCCGGAACGGACCTCGACGTCGATCAGCTCCAGCGAGGAGGCGGCCAGGACGGGCTCGAGGAGAGGGAACAGTTCTTCAGCCATCTGTGTGTCTCCTCTCTGCGGCTCGGTGGGCTCATCATGGTCTCGTCCCTGCCAGTGGGAAGAAGCGGAGACCAGCGAAAACAAAAGCGTGGGCTGTCCGCCCACGCTTCGTCAGCGTCACTCAACTTCAACTGAACGGCAGGGAGCCAGTATAGCAGTTCCGGCCGATTTCTGTCTCCTGGGGTGCCCGCAGGCCGGCCGGTTCGCCAACCTCGATCCGAGGTCGATGATCCGCTGACCAGCGACTATACCGGCGGACTCGACAGCGTCCGCCGACCGACCCAGCTCGCCCACGACCGAATCGACGGCAATCTCGAGCTCTTCACCGATCGACCGGATCCGCCACTCCACCACCCCTCGGGCCAGGAGCCGATCAGCCCTCCTCGCCGAACTTCTTCCGGATCAGCTCCACCTTGGTCTCCGAGGCGTTGGCGTCGGTTCCCTTGGCCTCGAGCAGGTCGCGTCGATCTGCCTCTGCCTCGGCCTCGGCACCGGCGTCGGCCAGCGCCAAACGGGCCTCGACCCCCTCGGCCACCAACTGCTCGGCCTCGGCCACCAGCGCGGAGACCATCTCGTCCTCGGGGACGACGCGGATGATCTTGCCCTTGATGAACAGGTGTCCACGGCGCTTGCCGGCGGCGATGCCCAGATCGGCCTCCCGCGCCTCGCCGGGACCGTTCACCACGCAGCCCATGACCGCCACCTGGATCGGGAGGTTCCGGTTCTCCAACGCCTCCTGGGCGGCCTTGGCCACCGCGATCACATCGATCTCCGCCCGGCCACAGCTGGGACAGGCGATGAGGTCGAGGCCCTTGCGCTCCCGGAGGCCCAGGGCCTCGAGGAGCTGGCGTCCCGCCCGGGCCTCTTCGACCGGATCGGCCGTGAGCGAGTAGCGGATGGTGTCCCCGATGCCCTCGGCCAGCAGGGTGGCGATCCCGGCCGTGCCCTTGAGCAACCCGGCCGGAGGCGGACCGGCCTCGGTCACCCCGAGGTGGAGTGGGTGGTCGAACGTCTCCGAGGCCAGCCGGTAGGACTCGATCATCAACGGGACCGAGGAGGCCTTGACCGAGATCTTCACGTCGTCGAAGCCGACCTCGGCGAAGTACTCGAGCTCCATGCGGGCCGACTCCACCAATGCCTCCGGGGTGGCCCCACCGAACCGCTTGTACAGATCGGGGTGGAGCGATCCGGCGTTCACGCCGATCCGGATGGGGACGCCCCTGTCCTTCGCCTCCGAGGCCACCTGCTTGATCTCATGGGCCTTGCGGAGGTTGCCCGGGTTGAGCCGGAGGCCCTGCACGCCTGCTTCCAGGGCGGCCAGGGCCATCTCGTGATGGAAGTGGATGTCGGCGATGATCGGTACCGGCGAACGAGGGATGATCCGGGCCAGCCCCTCAGCCGCCGCCTCCTCGTTGCAGGTGCAGCGCACCATGTCCGCCCCGGCCGCGGCCAGTGCGTAGATCTGGATGAGTGTGCCCTCGGCGTCAGCCGTCTTGGTAGTGGTCATCGACTGCACGGTGACCGGCGCACCGTCGCCGACGGGCACTGAGCCGACGCTGATCCGTCGGGTCGGGCGGCGCTCGGTTGTGGTCCAGGCGGTTCGTCCCATGGTCCTCATGCTACCGGCGCCCGACCCCCGTCCCTCGGCACGAGGCGGACAGCACGCCGACCTCCGCTCGGTTGCTCTAGGCGGCGCGAAAGGTCACGGGCAGGCTGGTGGGCGAGCGGAAGATCATCCCCCGGATGTGGGGATCGCGGTCACCCGGATCGAGGGTCACGTCCCCCAGCCGGTCGAGCACGACATTGAGCGCAACCCGGGTCTCCAGCCGGGCCAGGTGCATGCCCAGGCACACGTGGGGACCGGCAGCGAAGGAGATATGAGGGAGCTGGGGTCGGAAGATGTCGAAGGACTCGGCATCGTCCCATCGGGTCTCGTCGTGGTTGGCCGATCCCATGCACACGCCGACCGTGGCCCCCTTCGGGATGGTCTTCCCACCCAGCTCGACGTCGGTGGTGGTCCACCGGGCCACATTGGTGAGTGGAGTCTCCCGCCGCAGGCCCTCCTCGATGGCCTGGGGGACCAACGATCGATCCTGGCGGACCGCGGCCAGCTGATCGGGGTGGGTGAGCAGCAGGTACAACAGGTTGCCCGACGACCGATAGGTGGTCTCCACGCCGGCGGGCAACAGGAGGCGGAGGAAGGAGACGATGGCCTCGTCGGTCAGCTGCTCCCCATCCACCTCGGCGGTGACCAGGTCGTTGATGACGTCGTCGGTCGGCTTCGAGCGTCGGGCCTCGATCTGGCCCTGGAAGTACTCCTGCAGCGCGAGCGAGGCGTTGAAGCCGGTCTCCATGTCGCCGGCGATGCCGATGAGCTGCATGGACAGCTGCTTGAACATGTCCAGGTCATCGGCGGGAAGGCCCAGGATATTGACGATGACCCGCACCGGGAACTCGAAGGTCAACGCCCGGACCAGGTCGGCCCGGCCATCCTCGATCACCTCGTCGATGAGCTGGTGGCAGACCGGGGCGATGAACTCAGGCTCCCAGCGCTGCAGGGACCGCTCCTTGAAGGCGTTGGCCACCAGGTTGCGGTGCTCACGATGGGGCGATCCCATCATCCCCAAGATGGTCGAGCCCATGACCAGTCCGATGGTCTCGTTGTATCCCTCCGAGCTGAACTGCTTTTGGTCCCGGAACACCCGGGACACATCCTCGTAGCGAAAGACGGCCCACTCCTCGTCGGGGATGAACTCGGGCGGGACGTTCGAGTGGTCCATGAGGGTGCCGCGCCACACCGGGTCGTGCGTTCGCTTCTCGGCGAACTCGGGATACGGATCCCGGGTGCCGCCGGCCAGGGCGTCCATCGCCTCGAACCTCATCTGCTCGGCCTCGGTGGCCTTCGCGCTGCTGTCCATTCCGACCTCCGGGAATTGCTCGTTGGTTCGGGGCTGACCTGGCTCCCGCGTATGACAAACTGTACATATTCGTCCCATATGTAGCAACCTCCCCCCTCTGCAGCAAGGGCCGTGAGAAAGGACAATGAGCGGCGTGAACGGCACCGAAGAACGCATCGTGCAGGCTGCGCTTCGCGTCGTGAGCCGTCGCGGGGTCCGACACCTGTCCATGGCCGAGGTCAGCGAGGCCGCCGAGGTCTCCCGCACCACGCTGTACCGGTACTTCGCCACCAAGGAGAAGCTGCTCGACAGCGTCGCTGCCTACGACCTGCAGCGCTTCTCCGACGGTCTGGACAAGGCGCTGGCCCAGGCGTCCTCGGGTCCCGATCGGACGCGGCTGCTGCTCGACTACGCCGTGGGCTACATCAACGATCACCCGGCCCGGGGGTTGACCGAGTCGGAACCCGGCTTCGTCATCGACTACCTGCGGGCCATGTCGCCCGCAGTCGAGGAGATGGTGGTCGGGCACCTGGGCGCCGAGCTGGCCGGAGCCGGCCCGGTGGTGGCCGGCACACTGAACACCGACCAGGTGGTGGACGTGCTCATGCGGCTGCTGGCCAGCAGCTGGGTGTTGCCGGGGCGGGACCGCTCCCATCTGGTGAGCACCATGGAGTGGCTGCTCCAACCGCCGGCCCCAGCCGGTTGACGGCCCGCCCTCCCCCGGAGTTCTGCCCGAACGGCCACAGCCCCCTGGTGGGTTCAGATCGGGTCAGCCGAAGGGGTTGGCCACCGGGTGGGCCAGGTCCACGATGAGCGCGGTGACCACAAGGACGGCCAGGAAGGCCAGGAGTATGTAGGCGAAGGGCATCATCTTGGCCGCGTCGGCGTGGTACATGGGCCCACCCCGTTTCGTCCGGATCCGTTCATAGATGGCGATGACCACGTGACCACCGTCAAGGGGGAGCATGGGGAACAGGTTGAACACGCCGAAGAAGATGTTGATGGTGATGAGGACGACCAACAGGTTCCCGATCCCTGACTGGGCTGCCTGGTCGGCCGTCCGCACCACCCCGACGATCGATTCGGCCCGGGTCCCGTTCTGCGTGGCCTGATTGGCCGCCTTTGCGCTGGTGACCTGGTCTAACCGGCTGACCACCTGGTGGGGTGAGAAGAGGTTCACCACGCCCCTGATGGACTGCCAGGTGACCGAGCCCAGATCCACCACCGAGGTCCCCACGGCATGGATCGGGTTGACCGTGTCGATCGGGTTGGTCAGGTCGATCCCGAGGACCCCGTCGGGCCCCGATCCTGACGGGGTCGACACCCCCGGCTCGTGGGCGGTGCGCCCGTTCGCCGGGGTGGCGGTCAGTCGCACGCGGTGTCCGGCCCGGTCGACCACGACGGTGATCGGTCGACCCTGGTTGGCACGGATGGCTTTGGCCAGGCCGTCGACGTTGCCCCCGATGGCCTTGCCGTTGACCGAAACCACGATGTCGCCCGCATGCAGGCCGCCGGCCTGGGCCGGGTTGGTCACACCGGTCAGCTTGACGAACCCGGAGACCTGGGTCTGGTTGGTATTGCCCACACCGACGAAGGCCAACAGCCCCAACAGCAGAAGGAAGGCCATGATGAAGTGCATGGCCGACCCGGCCACCGCCACCAACAGGCGGTACCGGAACGGCTGGTTCCGGTAGGCGCGGGGCTCGTCTTCTGGATCCACCACTTCGAGGTTGGTCATCCCCGGGATCTTCACGTAGCCCCCGGCCGGGATGGCCTTGATCCCGTACTCGGTCTCCCCCCGCCGGATCGACCAGAGCCGGGGGCCGAAGCCCACGAAGTACTCGGTCACCTTCATGCCGCCCCGCTTGGCCGCCAGGAGGTGGCCGAGCTCGTGGATCATCACCATCACGATGATGGCGACGATCACGATCAGCAGGTCGACCGCGCCGGCCAGGACGGCCACGGCCACGATGAGCGCCACCGCCACCAGCAGCTCCAGGGCCGACCGGCGAGGTGATTTCACCCGCTGGGGCGGGCCGCCCTCGCCATTGCCGCCGTAGCCCCCGCCCTCGAGCGGCGGGACAGGAGGCGGTGGCGGTGCAGTCGATTCCCGCCTCCGTGGCGGGGCGTCCGAGGTGGTGCTCATGCCGCCCGTTCCCGGCCGGCTACCACCCGCTCGGCCGTACGCCGCGCGCTGGCATCGGCCTCGAGCACGTCGTCCACGGTGAGCGCTCCGGAACCGGGAGATTCGTAGGCGTCGAGGGTGCCGAGGGCGACCTCGGCGATGGTCGACCAACCAATACGACCGTCGAGGAAGGCGGCCACCGCCACCTCGTTGGCCGCGTTCAGCCATGCGGGGGCCAGCTCGCCTCGTCGACCGGCCCGATAGGCCAGGTCGAGGCACGGGAACACGGTGCGGTCGGGCTCCTCGAACTCCAGCAGGGACAGCGCCTTCCAGTCGATGGCCCCGAACGGCACGGGCAGGCGCTCGGGGTAGGCCAGGGCATACCCGATGGGAAGGCGCATGTCCGGGAGCGACAGCTGGGCCATCACCGCGCCATCGGTGTACTCCACCATCGAGTGCACGATCGATTGGGGGTGGACCA
Organism: Acidimicrobiales bacterium; assembly: GCA_036495505.1. Lineage (GTDB taxonomy): Bacteria > Actinomycetota > Acidimicrobiia > Acidimicrobiales > RAAP-2 > DASXMT01. The sequence continues at coordinate 12,026 of DASXMT010000015.1, forward strand.
CCACGTCGATGCGGTCAAAGGGGATGTCGAAGAGCTCATGGGCCTCGATGACCTCCAGCCCCTTGTTCATCAGCGTCGAGGAGTCCACCGTGATCTTCGGGCCCATCGACCATGTCGGGTGGGCGAGAGCCTCTTCCACCCGGACGGAGGCCAGCTGGTCGCGGGAGCGTCCGCGAAAAGGACCGCCTGATGCCGTGACCAGTAAGCGGGCCACCTCGGCGGCGCCCCCGGACCGCAGGCACTGATGGAGGGCACAGTGCTCGGAGTCCACCGGGATGATCTCGGCGCCGGGAACCTGACGGGCCTGGCGCACCACCGGCGCGCCAGCGATGATCGACTCCTTGTTGGCCAGGGCCAGGCGTCGACCGGCGTTGAGGGCGGCGAGGGTCACGGTCAGCCCGGCGAAGCCCACGACCCCGTTGACAGCCACGTCGGCCACCGTGGCGATGTGGGCCAGTCCCTCGGTCCCGGTCACCACCTCCACGCCGGGGGGGAGGGCACGGGCCAGCTCGCCGGCCAGCGTGGGATCGCCGATGGCCACGACCTCGGGATGGAGGCGGCGCGACTGGTCGGCCAAGAGCTCGACCGATCGCTGGGCACCGATGGCGACCACCGAGAACCGGTCGGGGCAGGCGTCCACCACATCGATGGCCTGGGTCCCGATCGATCCAGTGGATCCGATCAGACTGACACTCGTGGTGGGTGGCACCCTTCTAGCCTGCCCGAAAATCAGCCAAGGTTGAAGGCGCGCACCAGGTAGTAGGTGGCAGGGAGGACGAACAACAGCGCGTCCACCCTGTCCAGAACGCCACCGTGCCCGGGAAGGAGGGTTCCCATGTCCTTGATGTGGAGGTCCCGTTTGAGCAATGACTCGGCCAGATCGCCGAGGGGGGCGACGACCGCCACCACCAGGCCCAGGACCGCGGCCTTGCCCAGTGTCCAGGGATGGATGGCCCCGACCAGAGCGGCCGAGACCACCACGGAGAGGACCAGGCCCCCGAACCAGCCTTCCCACGTCTTGTTGGGGCTGATGGACGGGGCCATCCGGTGGCGCCCGAGCCAACCGCCGATGACCAGCCCACCGACGTCGTTGGCCACGGTGGCGATGATTGCCCCGAGGAGGAAGGCGATGCCGTGACGGTCGGGGAAGTCCGAGGGGGCCAGCAGCAGTGCGGCGAACGATCCCAGCAACGAGATCCAGCCCACGGTGAGCAGGGTGGCGGCGATGCCCGCCACCGGTGCGCCGCGTTCCACTCCCAACAGGTACCACAAGAAGGTGAACACGACGATGAGGACCAGGACCAAGGGGATGGCCGACGCCCCCTTGGTATAGGCGGCGATCATCAGGGCCACCGTTCCCACCAGCCCGAGCAGGGTTGCCGGGTGGTAGCCCGCTCGCCGCAGTACCCCGAAGCATTCGCCGGCGGCGAAGGTGGCCACCACGATGCACAGGATCAGCGCCGGCACCGTGCCCAGGGCGAAGAGCACGAGGGCGATGACCGCGGCGGCGATCCCGGTGGCGATGCGCACGCCGACACTGGCCTCGCCAGGTTCCCCCCGTTCGGGTGGCTCCGGGTCTGTCCCGGGATGGCCGGCGGCGTCCCGGCCTCGCCCGAAGCGGAACCCCCGCCGCTCGGGCGGACCCGAGGCCTGGTTCTCGTCGAACCATTGCTCGGGGCGAGGCGGCACCTGGCGCCCTTCGGGCTCGGAGGAGGCCGGTACCGACCGCGGTTCGGGTTCGGCATAGAAGTCGACTCGACCGACCATCCGTTCGGGCGGCATGTCGGCGTCTGGCCCGGCCGGCAACTCGGTGGTCGAACCGGACGAGGCGGCCGCCGATCGATCGGCGGCGGCCAACCCGGCGATCCCACCCCTTCGCAGGCCCACGCCGGGGACGTCTGTCACCGAAGCTCCGGGCGGTTCGGCGGCCAGCGCATCCGCGCCGGGATCCGCCGCTGCCCCTTCCGGTCGCCGGACACGGAGCCGAGCGCGGCGTCCCTCGCCGCGCCTGAGGCGGCCGGAACGGGCCGGGGCCGGTGGTTCCGCTTCGGGCCCGAATCGATCGAAATCCGGGTCGCCGGGACGGGCATAGGGGTCGTGCTCGACATCCTGGGGTGCCCCACGACCCACGGCCTCGACCACATCGGTGACCGGATCGATGGTGGTGTATCTCGGCGGGTCGCCCTGACCGGCTGAAGCCGGGGAAACCTGGCCATGCTGGCCCTGGTCCTCGTAGTCGTAGTCGAAGCCGGCCGGGGCCGGGGTCCCGCTGTCCCGGAGGTCGGCTACGGGCTCGCCGCTCAACCTGATCTGCGGCACCCGGGCGGTGTCGGAGGGGAGGTCGAACTCCCAGGGTCGGCGGACCGGATCGGGAGCATCGGTCTCATCGA
>DASXMT010000016.1:0-4425 GCA_036495505.1 Acidimicrobiales bacterium
GACGTGCCCTTCGATCACCTCACCGCCGCCCCGGTGCTCGTCGACTACTTGCGGCACCAGGACATCGAGGACCTGGTGGTGGTGGCCCCCGATGCCGGCCGGGTGCGGGTGGCCGACCGGTTCGGCCAGATCCTGGGGGCCGACCTGGCCATGGTGCACAAGCGCCGCTCCCACGTGAAGGCCAATTCGGTGGAGGCCCTCCACGTCGTGGGCGACGTCGAGGGCCGGACCTGCGTGCTCATCGACGACATGATCGACACCGCCGGGACGATCGTGGCCGCTGCCGACCTGTTGGCCGAGCGAGGGGCCACCGAGGTGTGGGCCATGGCCACCCACCCCGTGCTGTCCGATCCGGCCGTGGATCGGCTGAAGAACTCGGCGCTGACCAAGGTGGTGGTGACCAACACCCTGCCCGTCCCGCCCGAAAGGCAATTCGACAAGCTCGAGGTGCTCTCAGTGGCCAAGCTGATCTCCGATGCCATCGATGCCGTGTTCGAGGACACCTCGGTCTCGGAGATCTTCGGCGGGGACAACCTGGTCTAGGCGCCGGCTCCGGTGGGCCCCAGGCCGCATGACGGGTCCGGGATTTCTGCCCGGGCCCTTTCCCGCAGGTCTGTGGCCCGGATCCCTCGCCCCGGGTCGCTCGCCCCGGTCCGTCGCCCCGGGGGTCACTAGCCCCGGTCCCTCGCCCCAGGATCGCTCGCCCCGGTCCCTCGCCCCAGGATCGCTAGCCCCGGTCCCTGGCGCCGGATCCCTGCCTCGCGCGCCGGTCGCTAGCCCCTATCCCTGGCCCCCGGGTCGCTAGAGTCCCCTGCACTGTCTATGCTGTAGGCCCGTTAGCAGCGGCCGTCCCCGACCCGTCGGCCGGCGACCGGTGGCGCTGCGCCCCTGTCAGCATCACTTGAGGAGTTCCCGCATGCCCGAGACCACGCTTGTCGCCGAGCCCGGCCGAACCACCGGCACCAGCTCGACGCGCCGCTTGCGGAAGGAGGGGAAGATCCCCGGAGTGGTGTACGGCCACGGCACCGACCCCGTCCCCGTGTCCGTGGTGGGCAGGGAGTTCCGGATGGCGATGTCCGGCGAGGCCAGCCTGAACACACTGCTCACCCTCGACGTGGCCGGAACCAGCTATCTGACGTTGGCCCGTGACATCCAGCGGCATCCGGTCAAGGGCACGGTGACCCACATCGACTTCCTGATCGTCCGCCGCGACGAGGTCATCGCCGCCGAAGTCACCATCAACCTCGTCGGTGAGGCCGTCGAGGTCCACCACGGCGATGGGGTCGTCGACCAGCAGCTCTTCACCCTGGCCATTCGGGCCATCCCCACGGCGATCCCCTCGTCGCTCGAGATCGACATCTCGGAGCTGATCATCGGGGCCTCGTTGAAGGTGTCGGACATCACGCTGCCCGCCGGGGTGACCGCCGACATCGACGACGATGTGTCGGTCGTCGTCGGACAGCCCCCTCGGGTGGCCACCACCGGCGAAGAGGGCTTCGAGGGAGAAGCCGCCGAGGGCGAAGAGGGTGCTGTGGCCGAGGGCGAGGCCGAGGCCGGCGCCGCCAGCGAGGGCGAAGGCTGAGCCTCTTCCGCTCCCGGACCGGTTCGCCGGCCGACTTGCTCGTAGTGGGGCTGGGCAACCCCGGGGCCGAATTCGCCGGAACCCGGCACAACGTGGGTGCCGATGCAGTGTCGTTGCTGGCCATGCGCCACGGCGGCCGTCTGAAGAGCGAAAAGGGCCTCCACGCCAGCGCCGCCACAGTCTCTATAGCCGGGAACCGGGTCATGATGGCTGTCCCGTCCGTGTACATGAACGAATCGGGGGTGGCCGTCGCCCCCCTGGTCCGGCGGGCCGGCCTGGCCGGGGGCCGGGGCCTGGCCGGGTTGGTGGTGGTGCACGACGAGCTCGACCTTCCCTCGGGCCGGGTGAAGCTCAAGGTCGGCGGGGGCAATGCAGGCCATAACGGTCTCAAGTCGATCGATAACCACCTGCACGGCCGTGACTACTTGCGGGTGCGGATCGGGATCGGGAAGCCCCCCGGACGCCAGCCCGGTGCCGACTACGTCTTGAAGCGCCCCGGCAGTGCGGAGCGAAGCGAGCTGGAGGTGGCCGAGGCGGTCGCTGCCGATGCGGTGGAGGCCATCCTCGACGACGGCATCGAGGCGGCCATGAACCGGTTCAACAGCCTCTCGTGACCGAGCGATCCCGTTGCACCGCCCCGGTACCCTGAACGGGTGAGTCTCCGCTCGCTCCCTGCCCTTCTCCGCAGCGAACCCGCCATGGCGCGGGTCATCGGCGCGTCCAGCGCCACTCTTGCCGTATCCACTCCGGCCCAGGCCTTCACGCTGGCCGGCGTGGTCCGGCTCAGCTCCCGGCGACCGGTGCTGGTCATCACGCCGACGGGTACGGCGGCCGAGCAGCTTGCCCATGACCTCGACGTCTTCTCACCGGAGCGCGTGGCCTTGTTCCCAGCCTGGGAGACGTTGCCCTTCGAACGGGTGAGCCCCGAGGTCTCGACTATGGGTCGACGGCTCCAGCTGCTGTGGCAACTGGCCGGCGAGCCGGACGACCTGTCGCCTGGGGTGGTGGTGGCCCCGATCAAGGCGGTACTCCAGCAGCTGGGTCCGTGGCGCCACGCCGCCCGCCCTGTCACCATCGCCAAGGGTGACTCGTTGGTGGTCGACGATCTGGTCGCCCAGCTGGTGGGCATGGGCTACCGGCGCGAGTCGCTGGTCGAGCACCGAGGCGAGCTGGCCGTCCGGGGCGGCATCGTCGATGTCTTCCCTTCGACCGACGATGAGCCCGTCCGGATCGACCTGTGGGGCGACGAGGTGGATCGGCTGACCCGCTTCGACGTGGCCGACCAGCGGTCCACGGCAGCAGTGGGGGAAGTATCGCTCTTCGGCTGTCGGGAGCTGGTGCCCGACGAGGACGTCCGTCGCGTGGCCGCCAGCCTGGTGGGCAGTGCCCCTTGGGGCCGCCACCAGTGGGAGCAGCTGTCCGACGGCTCCTTGTTCGACGGCATGGAGTCGTGGCTCCCGTGGCTCTCTCCTTCCGAGGAGATCGTCACCGACCTGCTTCCCTCCACCGCCGTAGTCATCGTGGTCGAGCCCCGGCGGGTCCGACAGCGGGCCGAGGAGCTGGCCGACGAGGAATCCGCTTTGGCCGACGCGCTGGCGGGGACGTGGGGGCTCGAGGCCGGTGCCGGGGCACCCCGTCTGCACGTGCCCTTCGACCGACTGCTGGCCAAGAGCGACGCGGCCATGCTCTCGCTGGTCCCGACGGCCGAAGGGCCCGAGGTTCCGGCTATCGAGAGCCGGGGATGGGAGCCGATCCTGGGCGACGGGGCCAAGCTGGCCGGGCAGGTCCGGAGCCTGGTCGATGGCGGGTTCACCGTCGCCCTGTGTGCCGGAAGCCACACCGGTGCCGACCGGTTGGCCACCATCCTGGCCGAGGAGGGCGTGGTCGTCCCCGTGGTGGAGGGCGACGTTGACGGCGAGGAGGCCGAGGATTCCAGCGAGGATCGACCACCTCAGAAGTCCGGAGCTGCACCAAAACCTCCGAAGCCCGGAGCTGGACCAAAACCTCCGAAGCCCGGAGCGCAGATCTTGGTGGCATCGGTCGACCGGGGCTTCATCGTCCCCGCCTCCAAGGTGGCGGTGCTGGCCGAGTCCGACATCACCGGGCGCCACCGTCCCCACCGCCAGGCCCGGACCCGGGCCCGGCCCGTCGACGGCTTCTTCGACGACCTGGCCCCGGGCAATTACGTCGTCCACCGTCAGCACGGCGTAGCCCGCTACGGCGGGATGGTCACCAGGACCATGGGTGGGTCTACCCGCGACTATCTGCTGCTCGAGTACCGGGGCGGGGACAAGCTCTATCTCCCCACCGACCAGATCGAGCTGCTCACGCCCTATGCCGGGGGAGACTCGCCCACGGTCAACCGGCTGGGCGGTTCGGAGTGGCAACGGGCCCGTTCCAAGGCCAGGGCGGCGGTCCACGAGATCGCCGAGGAGCTGGTTGCCCTCTACCGGCGGCGACTCGAGGTCGAGGGCAGGGCGTTCGGTCCGGACACGCCGTGGCAGGCCGAGCTGGAGTCGTCCTTCCCCTTCGTCGAAACGCCCGACCAGATGCGGGCCATCGAGGATGTGAAGGCGGACATGGAACGTCCCCTACCCATGGACCGGCTGGTCTGTGGTGACGTCGGGTTCGGCAAGACCGAGGTGGCCATCCGCGCCGTGTTCAAGGCTGTCCAGGAGGGGACTCAGGCCGCCGTACTGGTGCCGACCACGCTGCTCGCCAGCCAGCACTTCCAGACCTTCACCGAGCGGTATGCGCCCTTCCCGGTGCGGGTCGAGCTGCTCAGCCGGTTCCTGACCAACGCCCAGGCCAAGAAGGTCGTCGACGGCCTGGCCGACGGGTCG
>DASXMT010000017.1:0-1955 GCA_036495505.1 Acidimicrobiales bacterium
GCCGCTCAGGAGCACCCCGACGAGCGCCCCCGCCCCGATCAGCAACATCAAGAAGTTGGCCAGCACCTGGCCGACGCTGTACTGGTCCCTGACGAACTCCACACCGAACGTCTGCACCCCGGCCAGAAAGTAGTAGCCGCACGCGCTGGCCACGATGAGGATGACGTTGGTCCGGATGCGGAGGATGTAGCGGGTGGCAGAGATGATGCCCATGCGCTTGGCGTCGCCCTTGAGCACGAGGTGTTCGTCGGGCAGGATGCCCTGCTCGCGGACCAGGCGCTGGGCGTCGGTCTCTTGACCGGTGGAATCGTCGGGGACCGGTTGACCCGGCTCGGCCTTCGCCGCCTCCATGGCGGGTACGACTGCAGACCCGGGTGTGGACTCCAAGGGCGCCTTGGTCCCCCGCAGCGGCTCGGGCAGGCGAAGCACGTTCCAGGCCAGGATGAAAGCGGGCACACCCAGTAACGCGAACGCCGCTCGCCATGACAGCGCGGCAACGTCGCCGGTCACCGCGAACCCGACGCCGGCACCGAGCAGCTCCCCGGCCAGGATGTAGCCGTAGATGCGACCTCGTTCTGCGCTGTGGAAGTAGTCGCCGACCAGGGAGGCCACGATGGGACCGGCTGCTGCGGTCAGGACTCCGAGCACCAGGCGGGTAAGTAACAGCTCGCCGAACGAGCTGACCGTGGCGCTCCAGATCATCGCCGCCCCCCAAAAGGAGATGGCGATTCCCAGTACCAACGTCCGGCGGGCCCGATCGGCCAGGATGCCGAACGGGACGCTGGCCACCGCAGCGACGAGTGAGCTCACCGCCACCAGCAGTCCGATATCGGTGTTCGAGATGCCGAGGCCCTGGCGGAGCTCGATGGCCGAGGCCCCGACGGTGGCGGTGTCGGCGCTGCTCAGACCCAGGACGCAGGCCAGCAGGACGATGACCCGGGTGCGGGTGGCGCCACCGAGCGTGTACTCCAGCCGGCCCTGGACCCGCCGTGCCCCCCGCCCCACGAGGCGTCGGACAGTGTGAGACCGGGGGTGCGGGCTACCGACGGGCGCGGGCAGCTCACTGTAGGGGCCGGTCACGGCCGCACCACCTCGTCAGGACCTGGGCAGATGATGACGATGGTACCGGGACAGCCTCGCTCGGTCATACCAGAGAGGCCCCGAGCCGCCGTTCCCGAGCCGCCGTTGCCCAACCCGGCTACGGGGTGCCGATCAGAGGCAGGGTGAGCCCGCACACCGGCTCGAATCCAGGCGTGTCGGGACCCAGCACGTTGACCACGTCCTGGAGGGCGGCGGTGTCGTAGGGAATGCCCAGGTGGTCGGCGCCGTCAGCGGGACACTGGTCCTGGAGGGTGATGTTCACCGCACCGGGCGCATCGAGGAAGGCCGATTGGTACGGCGTCACCACCTCGTCGTGCGTGGTCTCGATGCTCACCAGTTTCACGCCTGGGACCCCGTCGCCGTTAGCGTTGAGGGCGTTGATGAAAGGCGATCCTGCCTCCTGCTCGGTGCAGGCCGTGCACCCGATCAGCGTGGTCGTGGCCGGCAACCCGAGGGCCGTGTCCGAGTTGATCAGGCCGAACAGACCGTCGAGAGTCGTCCCGTGGTTGGAGGGGGCCAAGCCGACCAGCTCGTGCACGGCCGCGGCGCCGCCGTCGCCGGTCATGTACCAGCGGGGCAGCATGCCCCCTTGCGACCAACCCACCAGGTCGACCTGGGCGGCGCCGGTCTCGCCCCGGACCTGGCCGACGAACCCGGCCAGCTGGAGGGCCGAGCCCTCGATGGGCCCGATGGACGAGAGCCGGCCGCCGGTCAGGGTGGTCAGCGTCGTTTGCCCGTAGTTCAGCCCATAGACGCAATAGCCGGCGTCGGCCAGGATGGGGCCCATGGCTTGCCACGTCTCGGCCACGGTGTAGAGGGTGCCGGGCAGCAGGATCACCGGGTACGGGTGCGCG
>DASXMT010000018.1:0-5545 GCA_036495505.1 Acidimicrobiales bacterium
TTCTCCACGATCCACGCCAACAGCCCGACGGGCGAGTCGTTGAGGGCGAACCCGAGGGTCTGGGGTCGCGTGCCCTGGATGGCGATGTATCCGCCCTCCTCGGCCATCCAGGCCTGCTGGGCATCGATCCACCGGCGTTCGTCGTCGGTCATCTCGCCTTCCGGCCCGGGAATGCCGCTGGCGAAGTTCAGATTGCGTCCCTTGAAGTGGTGTCATTAGTGGGGTCCACCTGAGAGGTGGGCCACCGGAGCAACCTCAACGTGTCCCTTGGAAAGACACGACAGAAGGAAGCTCCGATGACCCGGCACGAGTTTGACCCGTCCGCACTGCTCGACGCGCTCCGTTCCAGCCCCGACATCGACCTTGTCCGCCAGTTGGTGACGTTCATGTACCAGGGCCTCATCGATGTGGAGGCGGCCGACGTGATCGGGGCTGAGCCCTACGAACACAGCCTGACCAGGACCACCCGCCGCAACGGGAGCCGGCCCCGGACGTTGTCGACCAAGGCCGGTGATATCGACCTCAGGATCCCGAAGCTCCGGGAGGGTTCATTCTTCCCTTCGGTGCTCGAACGCCGGCGCCGGATCGACCGGGCCCTCTACGCCGTGGTCATGGAGGCCTACGTCCACGGGGTCTCGACCAGGAAGGTCGATGCCCTGGTCCAGGCCCTCGGGGCCGACACCGGGATCTCCAAGTCCGAGGTCTCGAGGATCTGTGCCGACATGGACGGAGAGCTCGAGGCGTTCCGGTCCCGAGACCTCGGCCATGTGGGCTTCCCCTACGTGTTTTGCGACGCCACCTACGTGAAGGCCAGGGTCAACGGCCGGGTGGTCTCCCGGGCCGTCGTGGTGGCCACCGGCATCACCACGAACGGAGAGCGGGAGATCCTCGGGATCAACGTCGGGGACTCCGAGGACCGGGCGTTTTGGACTGAGTTCCTCTCCGGCCTTCGCCAACGTGGGCTCTCCGGCGTCGAGTTGGTGGTCTCCGATGCCCACGTGGGGCTGAAGACGGCCATCGCCCAGGTCTTCATCGGGGCGGCCTGGCAACGATGCCGGGTCCATTTCATGAGGAACGTGCTGGCCCGGGTGCCCAAGATCCAGTCCCAGATGGTCTCGGCTTTGATCCGCACCGTCTTCGCCCAGCCCGACCAACCAAGCGTCCGCCAGCAACTCATCGACGTGTCGGCCACCCTGGCGCCCAAGTTCCCCGACGTGGCCGAACTGCTCGACGATGCCGCAGACGACGTCTGTGCCTTCGCCTCGTTCCCGAGACAGCACTGGACGAAGCTCTGGTCGACGAACTCGATCGAGCGCCTCAATGCCGAGATCAAGCGGCGCACCCGGGTGGTGGGGATCTTCCCCAACGACGCCAGCGCCCTCCGACTCATCACGGCGGTGTGCGTTGAGCAGCACGACGAGTGGCTCGTCGCCGAGAAGCGCTACATGTCAGAGGCATCGATGGCATTGCTCAGAGCCTCGAAGCAGGATGGGTCCCTGGAGGTGGCTCTGGCCAACACGTGATGGCACAATGACTTCAGCGTTGGGGTTGCTCAGCCATCAAGTGACACCACTCAGCGGGACGTGATCGTTCTTCCTAGACACCGACTTGGCCGTATCAGCGGGACAAGCCGGCAAGAAGGACCCTACATCTGATGCCCTGGGAATGCTCGAAAACTCGTGAAAAGGGCCGAGGGGCTCATTTGGCGACGAACACGAGAGGCCGGGCCGAAGCCTGACTGTCTAAGCGAGCCGCCGCCCGGGCCCTCGGCATCATGTTTTCCCCGAAAGCTCGGTTCCCATTCAGACTGTGGCCAGACTCGATGAAACTCTGCCGGGACCCGCTTCTCGCCAGGCGGGCTGTCGCTGCAGGACCGTAATCCCAGCTGAGATGGCATGAATGGAGCGTGAACCCTCCCTGAACGGAGCCCTGGCCCAGAAGCACGGCGGCGAGACCAGTGCCAATGGGCCAGAGCAGAACGTGACGTTAGTACCACGAGCAGTGAAACATACGTCACGTAGGTACGTTGTTCCCCTGCTGACGCGCGAACAGCCCCCAGCCAGAACCGGGGGCTGTCGCAGTCACCGCTGACGCTGATACGGAGTCTTTATCTCTGTTCCAGCAGTTCGGCAGCCTTGCCGGCTGGCGATCGGTCGCAGTCAGAGCAGCCTTCGCCGGGTTAAGGCCGAGACGCGACGAAACCCGTCCTATGGCAGCTAGCGACGGCGACGACACCAGTGCTAACGCGGCAGGGCTCTGTGATGTATTAGCACGTGGTGACTGATCTACCACGTGCAGTGGCTAAGCCGACTCCATTCACGTAATCTCGGTTCAGCCCATTTCCCACGAGATGGGTCCGACGAACCCCGCTGGACGCCACGTCGGCGGGGTTCGTCGCGCTCCGTCACCTATTCGCGCCATCCTGAGAATACACTGTGAATCGCCTCGCCGGCGGTACGATTTTTGTGCCCCCAGCTCATAGGCGGCGTCGGGTCGTCGCCGATGGGCTGGGGGCATCACTGGTCATGCATCCTTAACGCTGATTGTTGCCTTGGTGTCCCTGGCCGGCTGGATCGACCAGGGACACCTCGCGTTGACGGTTCACTGGCTGAGGCCTTGAACTCGCCGTGAGCCGGATCAAGTCACGAGTCGACGGACTGACCCGAGCTGTTCGGTATCGCCCGTACCTATGTGGTACGAGGGTTAACGAGTTCGACTCGTCTGACTCGATTTCGATAGGGCGATGACCACGCCGGCGACCACAATGACGAAGAATGAGAGCCACCAGCTGATCGAAAGTCCAAGCAGGACGATGGCGACGATGGCGCAGCTGAGAAATAGGCGGCTTGGAATAACCCCAACGGTAGCGGCGCAATCCCTGGCGTGGTCGGCGGCCGATCAACCCACCCAATGAGACCGCCCACGGAAAGAGCGAATCCCCTGAGGGGTCACGGACCAGGGTATTTGCTGGCCCCGCACTGACGTTGTCGGGGCGCCATAGTGCCTATCCCTACTGCGCCACGTTCAACAGAGGGAGAAATGCCCCGACCCCGGAGGGCTGGGTGGCGGGACCTCCGCTCACAGGCGAAGGCAGCGGCAGCCTTACCTCTACCAGGCTCAAATGCGACGAAGCCCCGCCGAGGGGGGACCGGGACGGAGCTTCGTCTGCCCGCGTTGTAACTGGCAAAGCGGTGTACAAACGAGATTACCGGGATTCCGTGAACGGCAAACCGCCGTGTTGACCTGGCCGGATATGGCTACAGTCCCGCTTGGGCAGGTAGCTATGCAGCCCGAATCTCATTTTGGAGATCAGCGGCCAGCCTTGTTTCTCTGACCTCCCAGCCTTGTGATTGAGCTGAACAGATTTCCGCCGGAGCCGAACACGGGTCGCCACATTCTGACGTACTCGAGCATGCGTCCGAGCTGTCGTAATACGCTCGAGATCTCAACCGATCACAGACTGGGCAGTGTCTTGGATATTGATTTGCTGTCTCCGGCGTCTTTCGCCCACGGCCAGCCCCATGACCAGTTCGCCTGGCTCCGGGCGAACGATCCTGTGCACTGGCACCCAGAGCCCGGCGCCGACGGGTTCTGGTCAATTACTCGTTACAGCGACGTCAAGGTTGTCGGGCGGGATCCGGCCACGTTCTCGTCGAGTCCGACGATCACGATCCCCGATGGCGAGGCATTCGACCTGGGTGATCACCAGATGATGCTCATGGCGGACCGCCCCCGGCACACGGCGCTGCGCAAGGTCGTCGCGTCGGAGTTCATTCCCCGGGTCGCCAAGTCCATGCGCCCGCGCATCGAGCTGCTGGCCTCGCGCATCATCGACAAGGTGGCTGACGCCGGGGCCTGCGACCTGGTCACCGACGTAGCCGGACTGATGCCGTCATACGTGATTGCCGACATGCTCGGCATCCCACACGAGGACGGCGTCGCTCTGTACGCCCTCACCGAGACCATCCATGCTGCTCCGGAGAGCCAGCCAGCCGGGGCTGGGTTGGCCGCCATCGTCGAGATGTTCGACTATGCGAGCCGAGTCTGGGAGGCCCGGCGTGCCGAGCCGGCGGACGACCTCGCAACACTCATCGCCCACGCCAGCATCGACGGTAACGAGCTCGAGGTCCTCGACTTCAACCTCTTTTTCCTCCTGCTCATCGACGCCGGAGGTGACACCACCCGCAACCTGGTGGCCGGCGGCCTCGACGCGCTCTTTTCCCACCCGGCGCAGCTGGCATGGTTGACGGAGGACCTTGACGCCCGGCTTTTGCCAGCTGTCGAGGAACTGCTTCGCTGGGTAAGTCCCGTTGTGTACATGCGCCGCACGACGAAGTGCGACACCGAGGTCGGTGGCGTGCCCATTGCCAAGGGTCAAAAGGTCGTCATGTACTACGGATCGGCCAACCGCGATCCTGACGCGTTCGGTCCCACGGCCGACCAGCTCGATCTGGCTCGTGCACCAAACGACCACGTGGCCTTCGGCGGGGGCGGACCCCACTTCTGCCTGGGTGCCCATATCGCGCGGGTCGAGATCCATGCCTTGCTGCGCGAGCTGTTTTCCCGAGTCGTGGACCTGCAGCCCACCGGACCGACCGAATGGCTCGCGTCGACATTTATCTCCGGGCCGAAACACCTGCCGATCAGCTTTCGATCGACGGCGGGCGCGATACCGACGAATCAGCGGGATTGAAATCCGACAGCTGAGTGGGCGCGCCCCGGCTATGAGCGAGCCGAAGTCGGCACGACGCCGTACATCGCCAGTCCGTAGATGACGAAGACATCGACGGCAATCATGATGATTGACCAGACTGGGTACGACGGCAAAAACAAGAGCTGACCGATCGCGTCAAAAACGGCGAGCACGATGCCGGCAAATACGGCCCATGCTTGGCCAGCAATGATGCCGAGCCCCACCAGAAAGATGATGATTCCCAATATCAGCATCGTCCAGCCCCACGACTTGAGGTCGCCGAAGACAAGATGGCTGTTCAGGTAGTGGGCGTTCGAGATCGCCACGATGCCGTCGATGAAGTTAAAGATGCCCACCAGCGTAAAGAGGATGCCCGCGAACATCCTCCATCCAGACCCTCTGTCCTGAAGATTCGTAGCCATGAAGCCCCCTTATGGTCGAATGTCATTTTGAGGGTAGCAAAACGCCGGCGCTTTTTCACTCTTCTAGTGCGGATGACCACTACTGGTGTTCTCATGCGGCTAACCCTGGGCGCGTTGGACTCGCATACGACCGCCACCCATACATCCGGGGGCTGCGGTGACGGCGGGTACGCCCAGGGTGGGCACTCTTCGTGGCGTCCGGCTGATCGCCCTCGGCCCTCGACACGCTTAAGCCGCGTTGACTGCTCACCTCCTTTCGTTTGCTTGCCGATGGGTCTGGGCGGGGTTCAGCCAACTCCAGCTCCCGGGAGCTGGCCTGGCTCTCGTCTCGCCCACCCGCCACTTTCCGGCGATACTCGGGAGCGTTCACTGCGCCATGCCTCGAGCTCGACTCGACTCCTGCAGGCCAAGTGCTCAAGACCAATTCGCA
>DASXMT010000019.1:0-21006 GCA_036495505.1 Acidimicrobiales bacterium
CGGTGGTCAGCCATCGTCAGTCCTACCTGGTCGTCATCGGCCCGAGTCAGCAGAACCGGGCTCACAGGTGAGAGTGACCGAATTGTCTTGCCCCCGGTGGGACCGAACCGTCGGCTGGATGCTCCGTCCCGGGTGCCGCCCTGGATTCCGGCTCCGTCCCGGGTGCCGCCCTGGATTCCGGCTCCGCCCCGGGTGCCGCCCTGGATTCCGGCATCGGAGAGCAGTTCACCCACGATGGCCGAGCACTGTGCGGCCGTCTTCCCTGGTCCGTACACGGCCTCGGGAAATCCTTGCCGCAGTGATCGGTGATGGTCCACCTTGGCGAACCCCAGGTCGGCAAAGGGGAGCCGGCGGAGCTGCTGGACGGCATCATCGGGAGAACAGGCCCCTGATCGGACGTCGTCGAGCAGGCGGTGAAGGGCGGCGGGGTCCATGACGTTCACTATCCTGCCTGGGTATGGCCTCGGCTGCACCCCTGCGCATCGGATTCCTCGGACCCCAGGGAACTTTCACCGAGGAGGCGCTGTTTTCCGAGGCAGACTACGCGGACGCAGAGGTGGTAGCGCTGGGGTCGCTGCACGACGTGCTCGAGGCGGTCCAGGACAAACGCGTCGAGCTCGGCTTCCTTCCGATCGAGAATGCGATCGAAGGATCGGTGCGGGACACCCTCGATAGCTTGCTTTTCGATCGTGAGTTACTGATTCAGCGCGAGGTCGTGCTCGACATCCATCTCCACCTGATGGCTCGGCCCGGCACCCACATCGATGAGGTGCGCCGGGTGATGTCGATCCCGATGGCCACCGCCCAGTGCCGCTCGTTCCTGGTCGAGCAGATGCCGAGAGCCGAGGTGGCACCGGCCAATTCCACTGCCGACGCTGCACGCCTCTTGGGTGAAGGGGCAGCTGAGGTCGTCGACGTGCCCACCGCAGCGATCGCCCCTCGACTGGCGGCCAAGCTCTACGGACTCGACATCCTGGCCGAGGACGTCGAGGACCATCCCGAGAATCAGACCCGGTTCGTGGCCGTGGCCCGTTATGGCATACCGGCCCCCACTGGGCACGACCGCACCACCATTGCCTGCTTTCAGCGGGCTGACCGTCCGGGGAGTCTGCATGGCATCCTCGGTCAATTCTCGGCGCGCAACATCAACCTGACCAAACTGGAGTCTCGCCCCACCAAGAGGGCTCTGGGTGATTATTGCTTCATCATCGACCTCGAGGGCCACGTCGGCGATGAGGTGGTTGCCGATTGCCTCCGGGATCTCCATGCCGAGCTGGCCGATGTGAAGTTCCTCGGTTCCTATCCTGCAGCGGGCGAGGCGGGACCGGCTATCCGCAAGAAGGTCGACGCCGCGTGGCGGAAAGCCGACTCATGGCTGGAAGGGTTGCGGTCCCAGATCGCCTGGGCCCCCGACGGGTCAGGACGATCAGCCCCGCGCAACTGATCCCTGACGTCTTCGCAATCGCCACACGCGATCGTCCGGACGCCGCTGCGGCGGCGACTACCCTGACCGGGGCTGGGAGGGATGGCAGAGCGGACAAATGCGCGGCTCTTGAAAAGCCGTGAGGTGCAAGCCTCCGTGGGTTCGAATCCCACTCCCTCCGCTGGTCAGAGGTGGCTTTTTGTAAATCGGCCTGCCCTCTGAATTGGGCTCTCGGGATCATGTGTCCGTAGTTGTCAAGTTGCGCCGATTCGGTTGATTCGACGTCGCCCACCCACGCCAGCACGACTAGGACTCACATGATGGGCGCAGGAGTTCGGCAGCCCGGTTGGCCAGCTCAACGAGCGCTGCGACCACCTCTGTGACGACCCCATCCTGATGCGGTGCGAACAGCTCGCCGAAGTCACCGATGCCGCGCAGCCCTGGCGGCAGCTCCACCTGGACGCCTCGTTCCGAGGGAAGGTTGACCGGGTTGTCGGGATGGAATCCCAGCCGCACTCGTTCGTCAGCTACGCGATAGCCGGCGAAGCGGTCGTGAAGCAGCTGCCGCGCCGCCTCCAGCAGTTCAGCGTTGCGCCCACCTACGATGACCCCCCGGAGCGGCCCACTCTGGTTGCCTCGAATCGCAGGGCCATAGGGGTCGATCACCAGACCGCGCTCAGGGTCGATCCACAGAGCAAAGCCATCGCGCCCGAACCCATGTACCGAAATGGCGGTGTCGACGTGCTGCAGGAACCCTCGTAAGAGTGCGGACTGATCGGGGTCGTGCCGGCGCGAGGTTAGATGGACCCGCAGCCCGGCTGGCTGCACGATTGCGTAATAGGACGCTCCCGCTCGCTCGGCGGCCCGGCGGGCGATCTGGTCGGTACCTCGATCCTGGGACCCGCCGTGCAGGGCCATGAATCCAACGGCTGACCGTAGGACGCACTCCTCAGTAACCCCGGGCAATGTGAGAAGCTCGGCCAGATCCATCTCGTCAGATTGGCACGCAGTTGACCATCAATGGGCCGGCTAGCCGCGTTGATGGCGAGGTATCGATCAGGAGTGGGTGGCTTCTCTCACGGGCCGGAGCCGGAGCCGGAGCCGGAGCCGGGCTGGGCTCGAGGACTGATCCCCGGTCGGTCCGCGACCCATACGAGCTCTCCGCCGGTAGCGCTCGCTGCTGCCGCATCGAGCACTCGAGCCGTCTCGATGGCCTCGAGGGCCGTCACCGGTAGGGGCCCGTCGCCTCGAACGGCTCCAGCAAACTCGGCGTAGAAGTCGTCCCACGCACCGGGGAGGGTTTCGATGAGCTCGTGCTAGTCGCCGCGAACGAGTCGACCCCATGTCTCCGCCGGCTCGCGCCCCCAGTCGGCGCCCTCGGTCGCAGGTGAGCGACCGGCCACCAGCGCGGCCTCTTGGCCGTCCAGGGGTCTGTCGATCACATAGGCGGCGCGAGTCCCGCTGACGCGGAAGCGTGGCCCGGGTGCAGCCTGCATCGAACTTGCCCAGAGGTGCGAATCCCCTCCGTCGACGTGCCCGAGAGCGACGAAGACATCGTCATCGAGTCCGTTGTGGCGAATGGTCCACTCGGCGTACACGGATTGGACCTGACCGAGGAGCACCAGCGCCTGGTCAACCAGGTGGCTACCCAAATCGAGCAGGGTGCCGCCACCCGAGGGAGCGGGACCGGAATCGGGCTTGAAGCGTTCGAATCGAGACTCGAACCGCAGGATGTCACCGAGCGATCCTCCCTCGACGAGGGAGCGAACGGTACGAAAGTCGCCGTCCCATCTGCGGTTTTGATATGGGGAGAGTGGGAGGTGCAGGCCGTCCGCCAGCTCCGCGGACGCCGCTGCTGCCGTTGCGCTCAAAGCGAACGGCTTGTCGCAGACGACCGCCAACCCCAGCTCGAGCGCGGCGTCGGTGAGTTCGCTGTGCGTGGACGCCGGGGTGGATATCGACACCGCCTCCGCACCAGCTTCAACCAGGGCCGCGAGTGAATCCACATGCAGGACGTCGGGATGCTCGTCTACGACCTGCGCCCGACGCTGCGGGTCCGAAGTCATCACAGCAACGAGCTCGCACGCCGGCGACGCTGCGAGCAACGGAGCGTGGAAATAGCGAGCCCCGAAGCCATAGCCCACGAGGCCGAACCTCACCGCATCCGGTGATGCCGTCACCTCGGGAAGGTCAAAGGCATTGGAAGGTCAACGGGCATTGGCCAAGGCTAAAACGTATGTCGGGGCCGCCATGTGGATCTCACCTTGGTGGCCCACCCGATGGACCTTTGGAAATCGCATCCTGCGCCATCTGCTCCATCGAGTTCGGTGGTACGCCGGTCGCGCCACCCACTCTTGCGGTGTCGAATGTCACGACGCGGCGTGCTGATGCCAGCGCATCGATCAGCGCCGGATCCCAGTTATCCAGATTTCCTCGAAAGTGCTGGAGGAGGACGAGCGGCACTGTGCCCCCATCACCGATCTCCCGATATGCGTAGTCGACGCCGTTTGCGCCCCTTACGACTTGATTCGGCGGCGCAGTGTGGGTGTCTGTCACGACGCTCTCCCTCTTCAGACGACTATGACCATCCTCGCTTTCCCTGCACTTGAAAGCAACGTGCCCCAGGAAGCTGGACGGGACGGTCGCCGACCTTCAGATTGTCCGAGGGCGATCAGCCGCCAAACGTCCCGATGGCGGGATGGCGGGCTATGTCATTTTCCTGAACTCGGAACCCCGGAAATTGCCCTGACAGCCAAGGGCGGTAGTGCCCACGAGGCGCTGAGCCACCCAGGGGACAACCCCGGAATCAGGAAATCGAGTCCGCTGGGCCCGGGGCTCGGACCACGGCCAAGCGTGGGCCACGGGGTGGTCCTAGCTTGGCCCATGGGGTACAGACGTTGTCCACTGGGTATATGCCTTGACGAGTCCTTGCCTTGCTGGAAAGCTCAGACCCAAAGAGATGTGAACAGTTGTTCAGAGAGGGCATCGCGGCACGGTGCCCCTTAGTGTCAGGGGGGCCTGCATGACAGTGACAACCGAAACCATCCCGACCTCGTCGCCGTCGGCGCCGAAGCGGGAACACGGAGCGCTGTATCGGTTTCTCTTCGTCCACGAGGTCGATCAGTACCCCACGAGTGGGCGCCGCAGCGCCTACCTGTCACTGGCCGTCTTGGCCACGATCATCCTCTACTACCTGTATTACACGCAGACCGGCGTCACCCCGAACATTCTGCGGTATTTCCACATGTCGTTCACCTACTACGTGTGGATCGTCATCATCTCTAACGCTCTCGGGGCCTTCGCCTCGCTGCTGGCCGCCAAGACGGACACCTTGGGCCGTGCCAATGTCATCATCTACGGGCTCCTCATCGTTGGCCTCTTGATCCTTTTCGGCGTCCCGAATGTCACCACGTCATTGGGTTTCGCCATCGTCATCTCGGCTGTCGGGTTGGTGGAAGGTGCCATCTTGGTGGCCACCCCGGCCATGGTCCGAGACTTCAGCCCGCAGCTCGGCAGGGCCTCGGCCATGGGTTTCTGGACCGTCGGGCCCGTGGCCGGAAGCCTGATCACGAGCATCGTCGCCACCCAGACCCTGACCCACTTCATGCATTGGGGCAGCCAGGACTGGCACAGCCAGTTCATCATCTCGGGCCTGGCCGCCGTCGCGACATTCATCATTGCTCTGTTCTTCATGCGAGACCTTTCCGCCAAGGTCCGTGACCAACTGATGGTGTCGGTACGGGACAGGACATTGGTCGAAGCGCGGGCCCGCGGTCTGTCCGAAACCGAGGTTGTTGCCGCCACAGAGCACCCATGGCGACAGATCGCCAAATGGGACCTGGCCGGGTCCTCCTTCGGAATCGCCATGTTCCTGCTCGTGTACTACGTGGCCGCAGGCTTCTTCACCATTTATTTCACGGTCAATTTCAAAAATGCCAACGGCGTAAACCTCTCGACCTCGCAGGTGAACGGTCTAAACGCCTGGTTTTGGGGAGCCGACATCGTCTCCCTCATTATCGTGGGCTGGGTATCGGACCGGCTCCGAGTGCGCAAACCGCTCATGCTTATCGGTGCAATAGGGGCAATAGTCACGCTCATTATCTTCCTGGGATATGCCACCCACCCGCACACCTCCTATTTCACGCTGGCGTTCACTTCGTGCGTCTTGGCTTTCTTCCTGTCGACGGCCTACGCGCCGTGGATGGCCGGCTACACCGAGTCGGTGGAGGAGAAGAACCCGGCACTCGTCGCCACCGGCCTGGCCCTGTGGGGCTGGATCCTGCGCTTGGTGGTGGCCATCTCGTTCATCTTCCTGCCGGTGGTGATCGACAGCGTCAACCCGGTGGTGAACAATCAGCCGTATGCCGCCCACGTGATCGACGGTCAACCGATGCAGACCTTCTTGATCACGCATCCGGCCACCGTCAACTTTGCTACGGCTCACACGTCCCTCTTGAAGGCGATCCAAGCCAATCAGGCGGTCGTGAACGCAGTGGCAGCCAATCCGTCGGCCGCCAATATTGCTGCGGCCACGAGGGCCCTGGGTCCCGCTAACTTCGCGCAATTGGTCAAGTACCAGTCTCAGCTCAAGACGCTGATACAGCCCTATCCGGCTCAGCTCGCCTACCTCAGCGCACATGCGGCCCAGTTCACCGAACTGCAGAATGGCGCAGCGAAGTCACCCCAGCAGTGGCAGCACTGGTTCTGGGTGGACATCGCCGGCATGGTGGTGTTCATCCCGACCATCTGGCTGATCGGCGGCCGTTGGGGTCCCGGCAAGGCCAAGCGGGATGCGGAGGAGCACGATCGTGCCGTGGAGGAGGAGCTGGCCCGTCTCTTGCATGACGATCCGTCCCCCACGCCTGCCTGACCTACCCCACGCCTGCGTCACCTACTCGCCGAAAAGCAGTCCGTAGTTGGCGCCCCGGCGCAAGTGGTGGCCGCCGTCGATGGCCAGGTTGTCACCGGTGATCCAGGACGACTCCGGGCCGGCCAGGAACCGGACCGCGGCGGAAATGTCCTCCACTCGGCCCAGCCGGGAGATGGGCATCTCGGTCAGGTAGTCGTCGAGTAGGGGACCACCAGCCGTAATAGGGGCCATCAGCTCGTCGTCCACGATTCCCGGCTGGACGGTGTTGACCCGAATGCCCGACTTCCCGAGCTCTTCGGCCGCCGACCGGCACAACATGTCCACCGCGGCTTTGGCCGCGCCATAGGCCCACAGGTAGCGATGGGGGAAATGGCCGGCTCCAGACGACATCCCGATGATCGACCCTCCCTGGCCGCCGGCCACTCCGGCGGCCATGACCGGCGCCGCATGCTTCATACACAGGAACGTCCCGATCAGGTTCACGTCCACAGTGGAGCGGACCGCCTCCAGGTCGGCGTCGGCCAGCGGACCCATGTGGAACGATCCGCCGGCGTTGGCGAAGAGGATGTCGAGCCTGCCGGTGCGAGCCGATGCGGTGCCGACTGCGTGCACCACCTGCTCTTCCACGGTGACATCGGCGACCACGTAGTTTGCCGCCCCGAGCGCAGACAGTTGGTCGACAGCCCCCTTCAGCCGGTCCTCGGTGCGCCCGCAGATGGTGACATGGGCACCGTCAGCCACCAGTCGTTTTGCCGCTCCCAGGCCGATGCCGCTTCCACCCCCGGTGACCAGCGCCGACCATCCTTCGATCCCGGTCCTGCCGTCGGTGTCCGTGGCCATGTCCGCTCCCTCGTTTCGTTCCGGCGTCGCCGCCGTGCTACAGATGTCCGGTCGAATGCTAGGAGGTCCTGTCCGACCACGAGGCCGGCTGGACAGGGGAGGATCACTGTGTCCGTTCGTGAGTTCAATCTGGCCGATCTGTTCGAACTGGTCGTCGACGTGGTGCCCGATCGGGACGCACTGGTCGCCGACCCCGTGCGCCTGACCTACCGTCAGCTGGAGGAGAGGTCTAACCGGTTCGCCCACTACCTGCTGAAGCGGGGGATCGAGCCAGGCCAGTTCGTGGGCATCCTCGCCCGCAACCGGTCCGAATGGGTCGAGGCGATGATCGGCTGCTTCAAGGCGCGGGTCGCTCCCATCAACCTCAACTATCGCTACGTGGCGGCCGAACTCCGATACGTCGTCGACAACGCCGATCTGGTGGCACTGGTGTACGAGCGTGCCCTGGCTCCGTTGGTGGCCGAGTCGTTCGCGAACACGTCTCCCCCCGAGGTCCTCATCGTCATCGAGGATGCGGTCACCCAGCGTGGTGGGGCCGACGATGGGTTGGGCGCGGCCGACTACGAAGCGGCACTGTCGTCGTCGTCGCCGGAGCGGGACTTCGACCGACGATCCCCGGACGATCTCTACGTCCTCTACACCGGCGGCACCACTGGCCTGCCCAAGGGGGTGATGTGGCGACACGAGGACATCTTCTTTGCCGCCATGGGCGGCGGTGGCTGGGGCCGGGAGCCGGTGGTCACGGCGGACGAGATGACCGATCGAGTGCCCACCGACGATGCCGCCCGAATGGTGATCTTGGCCCTCGCTCCCCTCATGCATGGAAACGCTCAATGGGGCATGTGGAATGGTCTGGTGATGGGGGGAACGACCGTCATTTACACCGAGCCCAGCTTCGATGCGGACAAGGTGCTTCGACTGGTCGACCGGGAGGGCGTGCTGAGTGTGTCGCTGGTCGGCGACGCCATGGGTAGACCGCTGGCCGAGGCCCTGGCCCAAAAGCCTGACGCCTATGACACCTCGTCGGTCGTCGCCGTGTCCTCGGGCGGGGCCAGGTTTTCCGACACGGTCAAGGCCGAGCTCAAGGTGCAGCTGCCCAACGTGATGATCATGGACCAGTTCGGCTCGAGCGAGAGTGGCGCCCAGGGGACGATCAGCCGTGGGGGGGACGGCCCGCGGTTTGCCATGAACAAGGAGACCGCCGTACTGGATGACGACCTTTTGCCCCTGCAACCAGGCGACGGCCGCATCGGTCGCTTGGCCCGGCGGGGACACGTCCCCATTGGGTATTTCAAGGATGAGGCCAAGACGGCGGCGACGTTTCCCGTGGATGCGGACGGCGTTCGCTGGTCGATACCGGGGGACCTGGCCACGGTGGAGGCCGATGGGAGCATCACCGTTCACGGGCGGGGATCTGGTTCCATCAATTCGGGCGGTGAGAAGATCTTTCCCGAGGAGGTCGAGGCGGCGGTCAAGACCCACCCCGGCGTCTACGACGCCATCGTGGTCGGAGTGCCCGATGAGGTCTTCGGTGAGCGGGTTGCGGTGGCTCTCCACCCGCGCCCCGGCGTCGTGATCACCCTCGACGAGCTCCAAGACCATTGTCGGCAACACATCGCCGGATACAAGATCCCCCGCCAACTGCTTCTGGTCGAGGACATCGCCCAGACCGCGGCCGGAAAGCCCGATGCTCAGGCGGCGAAGGCCCTGTTCGAGACGGTCGAGGCCTGACCCGGCCAACGCTCGAGGGGGTGCAAGCCGGGACGATCCCGGTTCTAGGCGACCGAATTCCTCCGGGCGCCCACCCATTTGGAAACGGTGGACACCACGCGATCGGCAGCGGCCAGGAGTATCTCGGCATCCACATCGATCATCCGCTGGGCACCGGCATCGGGCCACAGGCCGGCGACCCGGGCGGGCACCGGGCGCGACGGTGATCGAAGGCTGGCCACCAGGGCCAGGAACCCCAGTTCGGAGCGCCAGTCTTCAGACGGGATACCCCCCGAGACCGACAGCAGCGTCATCGATGGTCCCGGAGCATCGGCCATAGAGGCGGCTTCGATCGTGGAGCCCGCTGCGCCCTGGTGGCCGGTGCGACAGCACGCGGGGGCGGCGATGCCGACCCGGAGCTCGGAACGTCCTTTGAGGCGCACGGTGCGTGCTGCCGTGCAGATCCACTGATCATCAGGGCCGCCGGTGGTGGGAAGCGAGGCGAACTGGTTCCAATCCACGCCCGACCACAACGCGGTGGCCCAGGTCGCCGCCTCGGCCAGGACGACCGATCGGGCACCGACGGATAGACCACCGAACCAGGGTTCCCAGTGGAAGGTCCGCCAGCCCGTACGCACCCAATCGGCGACGGCCTCGTCGGCCACCGCCGCCACCGCCTCAGCCGGGGTCCCATGGCGATGCTGGAGGCATGATTCGATAGCTGCGAGGCCGAGTGAGCGTCGAACGAACGCCGGCTTCCAGGCGAAGGGCTGATCCATGCCGAGGACGCCGTCCGGGCCCAAGTGGGCTTGGCGAAGTACCGAGAGGGTGATGACCACCTGATCCCCGGCCGGTAGCTGGTCGACCAGGGTCGGAACGGCCGACAGCAATCGGTCCCGTGCGGCCTGGCGGGCGACATCGTCAACGCAGGTGCGAGCGGGTGCGAGCAATTGCGACGTGAACTCGCTCACGGACGGCGAGACAAAGGCCGACGATGCGGTGGGTGGACCCGTGCTCACGGACGCGCCTTGTCGTTTCGAGATGCGTCGTCGGCGGATGTTCCGTCGGTTCCCGACGTTTCGTCGTCAGCGAAAGCGGCGCTGCCGCGGGGGCCGCCGTGAGTGACGGACGTGCCGGCGCGCTCCTGACCCGGCCCGCAGGTAGGAAGGGCGTCGCACCAGCCGCACAGCGGATTCGGGGTTCGGTTCGCCTCTGCTCCCGTGGCCAGACGATGCAACGCCTCGGCACCGGCGATGATGCGGCGGGCCGCCGCCACGAGCAGGTCCTCGCTCACCGGCTCTACATCGAGCTCCCCAGTTCGGGAGTAGTAGGTGGCGACCATGAACGGTGGGGCCGGGCTTCGCAGAGCCTCGATGAGCGCGTAGAAGTGCAGATCGGCGCGGTGCTCCGCCCGTCGCCTCCCCGATTTGAGCTCGACGATCCCCACTGAGGCGTGCTCCACCGCCGGACGACCGATGGCCAGGTCGACGCGGGCGGACAGGAGAACTCGCCCGTCAGCCAGCGAAGCCTTGATCGGCTCCTGGGTGCGAGGCAACCATTCAGGCGACAGGGCCGGCCAACGGGATACAAGCCCGGCCGCCTGTCGCTCCACTTCCGTGGCCAGCTCGGATCGTTCGGGCGCCGGGAGCTGCTGGATCCAGTCCACCAAGGCTCGTTGGTGATCGTCGAGGGTGAGGGCGGCGACACCGTCGGCCATGGGGTCGTCGATACGACCGGTAGCCACCAACTGCCGGAAGAGGCTGTCGATCAGTGCCCCACACGCGATGGCCTGCGACGGCCGCCGCTCCCCGAACTGACTGGCCACATGGTGTGCCTCGCAGGTCAGCACCTGAGTGAGCCTGTCCTTGGTGATGACCACGACCGGGGGAGCCACGACCGGCGAAGCGCCGGAATCCCGTGCGATGCAGGATTCGAGTTCTTGATCCAGATGTTCACGGAGCCGCCGCGACAAGGTGGCATCGAGTGGTGGACGCGGCCGTCCCGTGACCCGGAGCCGTTCGAGCAGTGCGGTACCGGCCAGTGGCTGCCACTCCTCGGGCATCTTCGAATCCTTGTCGATCCGCTCGGCTGTCACCAACACGACGACAGTGTCTCAGGACGGTATGACACTCCGGGGCCGCCGATCTATGCGCGGACCCGTCCGTTAGCCTTTGCCACAATGGAGCTTGCCACCGTTCACGTTGCTTTCGACGTGATCTTCCCCTTGTTTGTCCTGGTCACACTGGTGCTCATTGTCCTGACCGTGCGGTTCACGCTCAAGCGCAGTCGGATCGATCGCCAGGAATGGCTGGCCGAGCAGCAATCGCCGGAGCGTCCGGTGACCGCCTTGGTCTTGGCTGGGGGAGGAACCCGTGGGGCGACCCAGGTCGGGATGCTCCAGGTCCTCGCGGAGCAAGGCTTCGTTCCCGACCGCATCTACGGGACGTCGGTCGGGGCGGTGAACGGCGCTGCCTTCGCCGGAGACCCGACGGAAGCGGGGATGGAGCACCTGACCAAGATCTGGCAGGGCTTGCGGGGCGAGGACGTGTACCCGCAGCGTCGTGTGCACGGCCCGTGGATCTTCTTGCAGCAGCGGGAGTCCGTCCATCCGAACTTCGGCCTGCGGAGGATCATCGAGCAGGGCATTCGCTTCGAGCGGCTCGAGGATGCGGCGATCCCTTTCGAGGTGGTGGCGACGTCGCTCGAAGATGGTTGTGAGCAGTGGTTGACCTCTGGTCCTGCTGCGGAGGCCATTCTTGCTTCGGCGGCGATCCCGGCCATTTTCCCGCCGATCGAGATCGACGGACGTCAGTTGATCGACGGCGGTGTGGTCGACAACGTGCCGATCAGTCGGGCCATCGAGGGGGGTGCCACCAGGATCGTCGTCTTGCTGTGCGGGCCCCTCACCTATACGCCCCCAATCTCCCGTCGACCGGTCGAAGCCATGCTCAACGCGTTGTTCATTGCTGTGCACGCCCGGTTCACCCAGGAGATGGCCAGACTGCCACCGGGGATCGAAGTCATCGTGTTCAGCGGGGGCGGCGAGTCCTCTCGCGACTACACCGACTTCTCGGACACCGATGCACTGATTGCGGCCGGCCGCGCTGAGGCACTCGAGGTGCTACGCCGTCACGGACTGGCCCCGATGGGCGTGCCGACGGGCCTGCATTCCCAAGAGGGGTCAGCCGTCGATGACCCGGCCGCATTCATAGCACCTCGGCCTCAATGACCGCGCTCTCCGGTTCGCCCGCCAGGCCAGGGATCAATGTCGGTCAGAGCTGGATCACAGGTCGGCGGTCGGAGGTGGGTCAGCCCGTCGAGCCACCGAGGAGATTGTTGACTCCACCAGTGGTTCCCGTTACCGCTTGACCGAGGCCCGAGCCGACTCCGGCGACCGCTCCGCCGACCGCCCCGGTCACGCCGGTCGTTGCTTGGCCCAGTCCTGAGCTGGTGCCGCCGACGACGCTACCGGCGGTGCTTCCGAGTCCGCTGACCGCCCCTCCGGCGGTGCTTCCGAGTCCGCTGACTGATCCTCCAACTCCGGATCCGACGCCGGCGACGGTGCCACCCACACTGCCGGCGACCCCGGCCAACGGCTGGCTCGACCCCGAAGTGGGACTCGATTGGCTTGCCGCCCCAGCCGGGGTGCTCGAGGACCCGGCTCCGGAGCCACCGGTCGGGACCGATGTGGTCGGAGTACTCGGCACGCCAGCAGAGCCAGCAGGAGCCAGTGATGGCGTGGAGGAGGAAGTTTTCGACGCAGTGGTTGCAGGTGCAGTCGCGCCCGGGCCCTGGTTGCCGCTGGCCGGAAGGTTGCCGCTGGCCGGAGCGACGGTGGAGGTGACCGGTGTCGTACCGGTCGAGGTGGCGATCGCCGACGTTCCCGGAGAGAGGTAAAAGGCTCCCAGACCGACGACCACGGCGCCGGCTGCGGCCATGGACGCTCCACCCGGTGTCACCGCACCGGCCACGTTGCGGGCAGTCTCCATGACGTGTCGGAACGACGCGGGCAGGCGCCGAAGGGCGTTTCGGGGGAGGGCCATGGCCAGACCGACGAGGGCACCGGCTTTGCCCTCGGCCCCGGCCAGGAGGGAAAACTCACGCTTCAGCGCATTGCGCGCTCGCCACAGCAGTGTCTCAACCGCTGAGACCCCGACGCCCTCCTCCTCGGCGATCCTCTGGTAGGACCAGCCGGACCGCTCTCGAAGTTCGAGCACGCGCTGGTGCCGGGGCTTCAGGTTCTCGAAGGCAGTGGTGACCATCTTCGCGTCAACATCCTGCAAGACGGCATCCTCGATGTCGTAGGTGCCGACATCGCTGGCCCCCATCATCGTCTCGTCCAACGGGCTCAAGCGGGATCGACGGCGGAGAGCATCGGTGCACAGGTTCCCGGCTATCACCGTCAGCCACGGATAGAACCGTCGATCTCCGGCGAATCTGGGTAGGGCGCGCCACGCCCGTGCGAAGGTCTCCTGCACGACGTCTTCTGCCTCGGAACGTTCCTGCAACCGTTTGACGCAGAATCGAAATAACCGCTGGTGATAGTGCAAGTAGAGCGAATTGAACGCTTCCAGATCCCCACTCTGGCACCGTTCCACCAGGACGCGGTCCCGGTCGACGTCGACGGCACCTTCGTAGTCGCTTTGACCGGGCATCTCCGTGAAATCTTCCGACCCCCGCATCACGCAACTCCCCGTCGTTTTCTCGCCGTTTCCCCACAGCGCTCATACCCAAACCGGCTCTACCCAGAAACAGAAAGCACCCAAACCATCTAGAACGGGTTCTAGATGGTTCGTCCGATTCTGCCTTGTTGGCATAGCTAACAAGAATTTTTCACGGTTGCACAAGTTCCCTCGTCATGGTCCGTTCTTCTCCCGAACGGATCGGGAGGGGCTGAGATGCGAAGGCTGGACGAGCACAGACCCCTTGGTCAACCGCGGATGCGGACCCAAGGGGATCATCCGCGGCGCCCGTCGTGCAGTTGCAGCCGCAGCCCCCGTCGTGCACTTACGTCCGTCGCATCCACATCCGCTCGGTGGGCATGAGGAGAAATCATGAGACTACGTATTCGAGGCACCATCACGGCCGCGGCCGCCATTCTTGGAGCCGCGGCCTCTCTCGGAGGGTTCGCAGCCAGCGCCAGCGCGGCATCGGGGCCCGGCTCGTTCCAGCTCAATGCGCAAGGTGACGCCCTCACGATCAATTTGGCAGGTACGAAGTTGGTCGGCGGCGACTCCACCATCGCTGCCGATAGCACCACGCCGAAGGCAGATGCCCAGGGATCCGGTGAGCTGCTTCCGACCGTGAGTGGATCCCAGCACGCGGTGGCCTCCGGACCTGGGCAAAGCCAGAACCTCCCACAAACCTGCGCCACCCCAGCGATACCCCCTCCGCTCGATACGTACCTTTCCGCTGGCTTGGGTTGCGGATCGGCTCAAGCAGCTCTCGACGGCAACAGCCTTCCTGCCGCCAGCTCGTCCGGGTCGGTCGCCCAGCTGAACATTGGGGACGGCAGTCTCGGGTCGATGCTCGTGCAGGCCAGTTCTCCGCTCTTCAGCGCCTTGACGACCATCTTTGGCACGCTGCCTGCATTGCCGCCGAATGGTGAGACGTTGGATCAGTTGCTGGCCACCCTCGGGGCGTCTGTGGCCTCAACGACAGGGTTGGCTACGGTCAACGCCGGAACCTCGACCGGGTCCGTCTCGGCCACGACGACGTCGGCCACGGCCACGAACACAAGCAGTGGGGCATCCATCGCATTGCTTCCGGGCGCGGGGGGAGGCGGTAGCCCTGCTGTTTCGATCACGCTGGGCGCGGCTACGACGACGGCCACCCTCGATCGCTCCGGTGGAGCGGGTACGGCGAGCGCCAACCCAGCAGTCGTCACACTTACGCTCAACAATCCCATCACCGGCTCCAACACGATCGGCCTGGCGCCGGGCCAATCGCAGACGTTGCTGGCAGGAACTCCCCTCGAGTCCACAATCGACGTTGGCTCTTCCTCCGTTACCCAGGGCCCTGGCGGTGCGAGTGCGACGGCCAACGGCGTCACGCTCGACCTCTTGACTGGACTGCCCGGCGGGGGCATCACCATCGACCTTGCCTCGTCGAACGCGTCGGTGACGGGCGCTGCCCTGGCCGCCGCCGTCACGCCGACCCCCGCTCCACCTGCCGCCGCACCGGCCGCCCCTGCCGGAGCACCCATTGCCGGAGTCACCGCCGTTCACACCGGTGAGCCTTGGGGGGGCTCGCTGCCCATAGTCGCCCTGGCCCTCGCGGCCGGGCTGGGGCTCATCTACCGCCGCCGACTTGGTGCGCTCATACCGGTTCTCGCGCACGGCGCCAGAGCCATCGGGCCACCGCTGGGCGCGGGCGCCCGTCGGGTCCGCTCCCGGCTCCGCCACCTGGCCGATCTGGTGCGCGGTGGGTCGGACCGGTAGTGAAGGACACGGCGTCTCATCTGGGACGGCCTGACGATGGAGGGTCACGGTTACGCCGCGCGCATGGAGCAGCGACCAACCATCCGGTCCGCTGGCTGGTGCCGGTACTGGGTGCACTGCTGGTATGGGGAGCGCTCGGTTTCCTCGGATATGCCGCCGGGTGGACGGCGCACAAAGACCGTGCCCAGTCCGTGCTCAACAGCCACTCTCGACCCGTCCAGCAAGCCGAGCCTTCCGCCGCACCCTGCATTCAGTCCCCACCACAGGTTGGCCAGTTGGCCGGCACGCTCATCATCCCGAGCATCGGGCTGAAGGCCCCGATCGAGGAGGGAACCGACGACGCCGAATTGAATGTCGCCGCAGGCCATGCGCCGGCATCGGTGTGGCCAGGTGCCACCGGTAGCGCAGTCTTCCTGGCCCACGACGTCAGCTACTTCGTGCACATCAACGCGTTGAAACCAGGAAACCTGATCTATTACCGGGATCAGTGCTCGACGATGGCGTTCCAGGTGACTGGCCAGAACGTGGTGAATGCCGGTGACGCTGTCTACAACTCCGCCACGCCCACGATGATCCTCGACACGTGCTGGCCCACCAACGCGCTGTTCTACACGAGCCAACGGCTCTTGGTCAGTGCAGCTGAGGATCCCTCCGCCCCACCCCTCACCTCTCGAGGCGCGTCATCCACGGCGCAGGGCCAGGTGACCGGGGCCAACGGAAGTTCTCGCGCTGGCACATCAACCTCGGGTAACGACCCCGCCACGACCCCGAAGCTTCCGCACTCGGACACCGTCAGCTATACCGTCCCCGCCCCGGACGAGCTCGTGGCCCAAGGCCTCACCCTGACCCAGAACGAAGCGCCAATGGGAACGATGACCCTGACCGGCAACACGTCGTCTGCGTGGGAGGAGTCTCCCGGGCCCCTCAACCTGGCCGCGGCCGGACTGCAAGCGTACTTCGGTGGCATCCACTCCGCTGAGCAGGTCCGCAATGATTGGTGGGCGGCCATAGCTCCAGGTGTTTCCATGCCGGCCGCCCTGGCCAATGCCGAGATCACCGGGCATGACTCACCCCTCAATATCACCATTAACTCGACCGGCGGGGTACCGAACTCGGTGGCCATGACGACCGATGTGACGGTGTCGGGCGGCGCCGCGCCAGGTACCTATCACGTGGTCGCAACCGGAGGGGTTGCCGGATCCGTTGTGACCATCACTTCATGGGAGATGAACAATGCCTGAGTCATTCGACATTCAGGACGTCGAGCCCGAAAAGGAAACGCTGCAAGTGCTATTGGGTGGGCTCACCCGGGACGCCAGCGCCCTTCGGTGGCCGAGGCCGCCCAAGTCAACCGGGATGGGAACGCGGTCCGATACGTCGGGTGCGACGCTGAGTTGGGCTGAGCATGCCGAGCTACCCGTCGCGGATGCCTCGGCCGAGGTGGCCGGGGCTGATGCGACGGCCACCGTGGATGACGCAGAAGTGGCTGATGCAGCCGTGACTGATGCAGCCGTGACTGATGCAGCCGTGACTGATGAGGCGCCCGGTGCCTCCATTGACGAAGTCGGTCGCCGAACCGGACGGTCGAGGGTGCGGCCTGTTCAAGCGATCAAGAGGCACCGGGGGACATTGGTGCTCGCCGCCGGGGCAGTGGTGGCCTTGGCCGGTGGTGCCGTGCTGGGTGGTTGGGCGAAGCCGGTTTCGGTTTCGCTGCCCAGCACCCACACGATTCTCGTCGATCCATCCGCACATTCCGACGGTCCGCCCGGAGGCGCTTCAAAGCCATCGACGGCGTCGTCGCCAACCACTACGCCGGTCGCCCCACCGAGCTCAGTAGCCAATGCGTCGGCAGGCACGGCCGACACTGCACCTGCACTGAGCCCCCCCTCCAGTACGTCGCCTGCCCCTGACCCCAGCCAGGTCGCAAACGACGGCTCGGCGAGTACGACGTCTCCGGCCGGAACATCGTCGACCGGGACACCGTCCGACGCGTCCAGCTCCGAAAGCGGGACCACCACGTCACCGCCAACGGGGTCTCCCTCGGGCTCGGCTCCTAGTGGCGGGGCGACAGCACCGACCTCATCATCTCCCACCACACCGCCCAGTGGTGGAGCCGGTTCGGGTGGCCTGGCCGGCGTGCTGTCCGGTCTCCTTGGACCTGTCCTCGGCTCCAACTGACCGACTGGCAATGAGAGTGGTGGCACCCGATGAGGAGGGAGCGCGGTCCTTGCGCCCTTCGCGCAACGTGACCATCTGTGTACCGCTGGTGAAGCAAAAGTTTTGACCAATAGAGGAGCCAAACCGCATGGTCGCGGCCTGCCGGCCGTTTCTCCAGTAAGGCGTCCACGGAACGTTGGCGTCCCAGGCTGTTGAAGGGAGGGGGCCAGTGGTCCCTGACGTATGCATCGGCGAGGACAACAGCACAGTGTCGTCTCGATGTACGTCCGTTGCCTCCCGACGCCCTTTGACAACCAGATCTGTCGATGCCCTGGCACCCCTCTTGCCGTGGCGGGCTCCCCGTACCCGCCATAGTGGGCATCGGCACATCGCCATCCTCCGGACTCCCGGCAGCCGCTCGTCGGCGCCGGCGGGCGGCCAGACCCACTTGAGCTCGTTGCCCCCGTCAACGTCTCTCGGGTCGGCGTCCGCCGGTGAGCCGGGAGTACCGGAGGGGGCGGTTTCGCTCAAGCTGAGCCGAGCTCAAGCTGAGCCGAGCTGATCGTCGGCGGGGGGAACCACTCGGGGTTCCTTCGGCCTTGTCGCCGACACCCACCCTGTCTCGGGTGTATATAGCTTCACCACCCGCGCCGGCACGCCGGCAATCACGCAGTGGTCGGGGAAGGTTCCCCTCACAACCGACCCGGCACCCACGACTACGTTGCGACCCAGTCGGGAGCCGGGGAGCACGACCACGCCGGTACCGAGCCAGCTGCCGTCGCCGATCACCACCGGCACGTCGTTGGGCCATTGCGAGTGGACCACCTGGTCGGGGTCCTCGTATCCGTGGTTCTGGTCGGTGATGTACACGTAGGGACCGGTGTGGACGTCATTACCGACCTCGACGCTGAAATGGCCGACGATATGGCTGCCGCGACCGATCATGCAGCGATCGCCGATGCTGACCACCGGGTCGCTCACCATCTCCTGTCCGGGGACCATGCCGGCAGACAGGCTCACCGAGGGTCCGATCAGCGTGTCCCGGCCGATGTGGATCCAGCGCTGCCCGAACACCGCGCCCATGGGGAAGGCCAGACAGCTGCCCGCCCCGAATGACCGGAACTGCCGGGCACGCCCATCGCCAGGACCCACGGCCCCATTGCGGGCCGCCCACCCCCAGATGGCATGGATGATCGTTCCCAGGATCCGGCGCCGTAGGGCTGGTCGGGAGCTCTTGGACGGGGAGACCTCATCGTTGGGTATCGGCGTCCGGATCGCTCGGAGCACGGCAAGCTCGGAGAGCGTGGCCTCAGTGCGCGGGTCGGCGGCCAGCGCCTCGGTGCGTTCGGGGCGCGGTTCCGTCGCAGTCACCCCCGAGACGCTAATCGTCGCCGACCCGCCAAGCAGTACGTTTCCAGAGACGACCGGTGCGCCGCCCGGTGCTCGATCGCGGCAGAGACGACCGCTAGGGGAGGATTGAACGATGGTGAAGCTGACATGCCTACTAAAGCGCAAGCCGGGACTGACGCCAGAGGAGTTTCACGCTTACTGGAGAAACCACCACGGACCGTTGATGGCCGCGACCCAGAGCGGCAGCCACGTGTTCCGCTACGAGCAGAACCCCAAGCCGCTCTCCAGCTACCAGGGTGATTCCGATGACGGCTACGACGGGGTGACCGTGCAGTGGTTCGAGTCGATGGACGACTACATGGCCTCGGTCGGGGCGCCGGACGTCGGTGAGGTGATGGCCGACGTCGCCAAGTTCCTCGACGTCGACCACCTCGAGTTCGTAGTGACCGAAAACCCCTTCGTGGTCATCGACGGAGCAGTGCCCCCGGGCGCCTGACGGAGCAGGGCCCCCGTGCGAGGGAGCGGTGTCCAGGGGGCAGAGACGAGTCGTCATTGGTCCTCAGGCCCGGCTCCGGGGGCCGCCCAGGCCGGCCGGCCTTGACAGGCATTGGGCGAGGGCTGTGGGCCTGACCTGCCCCGATGCGCTAGTCGCTCGAGGGTGCTTCGACTCTTTCGTCGACGACCAGGCGACCGCCGTCGAATCGCACCGGGGTGACCCCTCGGCGAATCGAGTCGTCGGTCAGCTGCGTTCGGGCAAGTGGCGGTTCAGCCAGTGGTCGGCCCGCAGTCGGGGCACTGCCGGGAGTGTCCGGGGCAAGTCCGGCGACGGCTCGAGCGGTCACGGCATCAGCCCGACGATCGGCGCGGGCCGCTTCTCTGACGTCGGCTCTCATCCATTGGTAGATCACGATCGCCATGGCCAGGAAGGTGAAGATCTCTCCCATGATCCACAGTGTCGCCCCGCCGGCATGGGTGTCGGCCAGGGTGTGGAACTGGGGAGCGATGGAGATGCGGCTCTGGGTCAGTCCCAGCCCGAGCAAGGTGGCGACGGGGATGTCGACGGCAAGGAACCCCAGCTTCATGGGGTACGTGAGTCGCCATCGAGACGGGTCGATACCAACCACCAGCCACCAATAGAGGCAGCCCGAGGTCAGGAAGAACAGGTGCGTCAGTTCGTGGACCAGCGGGTGCTCGAGCGAGAATTGGTAGAAGGGCGTCAGGAAGTAGCCGACCATCGTCACCGAGAAGGCCACCAGGACGAAGATGGGATTGGTCATCACCTCGATGACCGGATTGTGCAGCACCTTGAGGACCCGCTGCTGGGTACTTCGCCGGCCCGCTTGCAGCAGCAGGGTCACCGGCGCACCCAGGGCCAGGAGGATGGGCGCCACGTTCATGAGGAGCAAGTGCTGGACCACGTGCACGTTGAAGTTGCTGTCGTCGTACGAAGCCAGCCCCGATTGGACGGCGATCACGATGGTGAGGATCCCGGCCGTGAAAGAAGTGGTGCGCCAGGCCGACCATTGTCGACCCCGTGCCGCCAGACGGCGAGTCAACACCACGTATCCGATGGCAACGGCGATCTCGACCGCCAGTGAGACGAGGCTCACCCAGTCGGTCTGCCAGGCCGTCAGCAGGGTATGCACCTGGACGGACGGAGAGATGGCGTCGGCGAGGATCATGACTGAGCCAGTATTTCAGGCCAATGCTGGTGTGGGCACGGCGGCTGGTGGCCGCCCCCATAGGGTGCGGGTTTGCCCTCAGCCCACGTCAGCCGCGGCCTTGGCCGCGCACGAGGAGCACAGCCCGACCAGTGAGAAATGATGGGGGTCGATGGCGAAACCGGTGTCCTTCAAGAGGCGGCGGCGGAGCGGATCGAACGTGCTGTCGGGGATCTCGATCACCGCGTTACAGGCGTCGCACACCAGGTGATGGTGTACCTGATCGGCCAGGTGCCACCGGGAGGGCCCGTGCCCCAGATGCACGTGGAAGGCGATGTTCAGGCGCTCGAGCAGCTCGAGGGTCCGGTAGATGGTGGCCAGGTTGATATCGGGGTGGATGGTCCACACCGCTTCGGCCAGTTGCTCCACCGTGAGGTGATCGGAGCTCTGATCGAGCGCCTCGACCACAGCTCGACGGTCCACGGTAACCCGTCCGCCGGAGGCGCGGATGGTCTCGATCGCCTGATCGACCCGATCGGCTGGCATAGTTGAAAG
>DASXMT010000020.1:0-8353 GCA_036495505.1 Acidimicrobiales bacterium
CGTTGTGCAGGCCCGATACCGACCTGACCACCGCCTTCACGACCGGTGCGTACTCACAGCGTCCCAGCCCACGGCCTCCCGCGTTCTATGTGCTCCTATCCCGGCAGGAACCCCACCCCATTGCCTTGTTCCGGGTGGGACCCCATCGCTTCGCCCCTGTCCGGGTAGGGACCTTCGGCCTCATACGGCAAACGGTGCCGTCCCACAGGAGAGCAGGACGGCACCGTTCGAGGTTGCTTCGGACCGGCAGCCCCCGATCGAACCGCTCGATCGGGGGCCACGCTGACCGCTTACTGAGGCGGCCCCGAAGTCAGAGTCACCGTTGCCGACTGCTGGGCTCCGGTGGTGTCGAGGTACCCGATGGTGACCTTGTCACCGGGGTGATGGGAGTTCAGGGCGTTGGTGAGAGCCGTAGGCGAGGCAACGCTCTGGCCGTTCACCGAAGTGATGGTGTCGCCCTCTGCGAGCTGGGCCTCTTGGGCAGGTGAGCTGGTGACCACGCTGCAGATCAGTGCGCCCGAGCTCGAGCCTCCGGAGCTACCAGTGCCAGAGCTACCGGAGCCAGATCCGTTACCGAGCCCGGAGCTACCGGAGCCACCGAACGAACCGGAACCACCACCGAAGCCACCAGATCCACTGGAGCCACTCGAGCCCGAACCACCTGAGGTAGCGCCGCATCCCGTGGATGGGTCTGCCACGGCAACGCCGATGAAGGCGGTCGCACCGATGTGGACCGTCGACGAAGCGTTACTGGCCTCGATCTGCTTGGCGATGGAGGTAGCTGTGTTGATGGGGATGGCATAGCCCTGGGTGCCAGCGGACTGGGACGGGGTCTGGAACGACATGCCGTCTGAGGCTGCCGTGTCGATGCCGAGCACGTGACCATTGGTGTCCACTAACGGACCACCGGAGTCACCAGGCTGGATGTTGGCGTTCGTCTGGAGCAACCCACTCAGTGTCTCCGAGGTCCCATCGCCAGAATCGCTGGCGGTGATGGACTGGTTGAGAGCGGTTATCGACCCGCCGACTGCGCTGGGGGTTCCGCCGGTGCCGCCGGCATTGCCGATGGCCACCACTCCTTGGCCGACCGACGCATTCGACGAATCGCCGAGCGTCACGGTCTGGAGCCCAGAGGCGTTGTTCAGCTGGATCACCGCAATATCGTGCGACCGGTCATACCCGACGACGCTGGCCGTATAGGTCTTCCCGTTGCCGATGTCGGTAACGCTGATGGAGGTGGCGCCGTTGATCACGTGGTTGTTGGTGAGGACCTCACCATTCGACGTCAGCACCATCCCGGTTCCGGCTGCCTGCTCACCCTGGTAGCTGAGCGTGGTGTTGATGTCCACCAGTCCCGGGTTGACGCCCTGGGCAATGGCCGACACGTCGCTCGGCCCACCGGATCCGGTGCCCGAGTTCGATGACCCTGACGATCCCGAAGAGCCCTGCGATCCCGATGAACCCGACCCAAACGGAGATACTCCCGAGTTTCCCGAGGCCGCCGGACTGGCTGTGCTCGAGGTGGGCTGCCAGGCCGCGTGGCCGATGAGCACGCCTGCGGCCAACACCAAGACGGCCAGCAGCGTCGCAACGACGATGGTCCGTGAATGGCGCCGGTGGGGCTTCGGGGGCGGTCCGACCCAACCGGACGATCCCGCTCCACTCCAGTTTTGTCCCGGGGGCGGTGGGAATCCAGCACCCGATGCTCCGGCGCTCACGCCTGGGGGCACTGCGGAGCCTGGCGGCGTCGCCATCGATTGAGGCCCGAAAGGCTGGCCTCCGGGATAGACGGACACGTCCTCGGCCCTCACCTGGTGGGTCCACGGTGCCGCGGGATACCCCGCGCCATAAGGACTGACTTCTTGCGATCCGCCGCCGGGTCCGGGATGAGGGCCCGGGTAGGTGGGATTGGCACCCGGGTACGCGGGATTGCCGCCCTGGTACGCGGGATTGGCGCCCGGGTACGGAGTGGCACCCGGGTACGGATTAGCGCCCGGGTCTGCTCCCGCCGGTGGGAGTGCGATGGCTTGCTCAGCGGTGTCGTCAGCTGAAGGCACAGGGGTCGGAGCAGTCGCCCCGTACCCGTCCTCGTTCGTTGTATCTTCCCCGTCTTGACTCATCATTTCCCTCCATTGACGAGGCCCGAGCCCAGTTGTCCGCTCCTCGTAGTAACCAGGAAACTCGACCTACATAAGCTTTTGATCAACACCACCTATGAGCTGGGTTAATTTTTCACGACCATTGGATGACAACCGGTCGGTTGCTCGAAGAACGGCGCCCATTTCGTGCCTGGCATTGGATCTCTGCTGGGCACCTTGAATCAGAATCCTTATTTGCAGCCCCGATGAGAGTTCCAACGGGAGTTCCCGATCGGCCCATCCTGCCGGCGGCCTCTCTCGTCGCTTGCCGGTTGGGGCACGCCGCGCTCACGGCCACAAGTCCAGACTAAGGGTCAGCCCGGCCATCTCAGGCATGCGTGCCCTTCGCCCCGAGCCCGGGCCGAGCCCTTTGCCACGCCCCTCCGCGCCCGACCTGCTCACGCCCAAGCCCACTCCCGAGCGTTACCGCAGCGGCCTGCCGGGGACGTTGGGAACGTGTCCGGGATCGGTCGGCCAATCCTGTTGCCGCTGGACCCGGTCGTACCGCTCGACCCCTTCGTCCGGCAACCGGTGCAGACGGGCCGCACGACGAATGATCACCTGCTGGAGGGCGGCCGGCTTTCTGACATCGCTGAAGTGGTACGCACCGCCGTCGCTCACCTCGATCGAGAGCCGCCCCGTACCAACCAACCGTCGAAGGGGAGTTCTGCGGGCGTCGACCTGGTTGATGTCCGCGAGCAAGATCTGCGTGCCGCGCCGGGAGAAGACCCCGAACCGTTCGATGACCCGGACATTGGTCAGGATCAGGCTGGTCATCCGCCAGCGCACGAATCGGGCCATCAGCCATACGCAGGGAATGGCGGCGACGATGCCCTCGACCCAGTGGGCGGCCACCGAGGTGTGTACGAAGGCGATGTCCAGCGTCACCGCGGCCGCCACAACCACCACTGTGGCGGTGAGCGGCCCCATCAGGTACATCCAGTGAGGCCGGATGTCGAGCAGCACCTCCTCCCCCTCGTAGAGCACGCGGCGGGAGATGGCCATGAAGTCAGCCCAGTAAGCCCAGTCAGCCCAGTTTGGCTGCGATGGATCCTGCGGAGCGCAGCACCGAACCATCAGCGCCCGAAGCTGAATAGTGGTGGGTGGGGCGACGTTGCGCCTCGGAGACCAGGTCGGCGAGCAGGGTAGCGAACGGAATGGCGGGATCGACCCACAGGTAGCGGGCCAGCGACCCAGGGATGGTGTTGATCTCGTTCACCACGAATTCGTTGCCGTCGGAGAGGAAATCGATGCGGGCCACTCCCCGCAGCCCGGCCAGTCCCGCAACTCGGCGAGCGGCGTCACGAAGACCGGAGGCGAGCCCGTCGGACAACGCCGCCGGCAGCTCGCGCGGGGCGCCGGCCATGCCCTCACCGGCCACGTACTTGTCCTGGTAGTTGAGTATCTCGGAGGAGTCCGACAACCGGATGGGGCGCTCGATGGCCGAAAGCTGCAATTCGGGCCAGCTGCGCACGGCCACCTGGAGATCCCACAGGTCCGGCCGGAACGGCTCCGCCACGGCACCCGCCCGGAAGTGCTGGTTGGCCGACAGCCTGGCCTGCGCGGTCGTGTAGTCCTCCACCACTTCGATGCCGATGGACGATCCGCCGAACCGGGGCTTGAGGATGTACGGGCCGTCGAAGGGAGCCGGTCCCCGGTCACTGAGCAGCGCCCGGGGCAGCGACGCCAGCCCGGCGGAGCCAACCATGGCTCCGAAGGCCAGCTTGTCCATCCCCAACGCCGCGCCGGCCACGGTCGGGCCGGTGTAGGAGATGCCGGCCAAGTCGAGGGAGGCCTGCAAGGAGCCGTCCTCGCCGGGGCCACCGTGGCAGCAGACGATGGCGGCCTCGATTGGGACGGGCCGGGAACGCCCCAGCCGTCCCCCGGGCTCCATGAACCCGCCACCAGTGGCGGCGACGAACTGGAGCGGCGACGCCCCTCGGGGCACCCCGTCCACGAAGGCCTCGGCCTCGAGCGAGGCATCGACCTCGAACCACTCACCTGTCTTGGACCAGTACAGGGCGTGTATCGTGCCGGCCCCGGACTTCTGGAGCTCGCGAGCGGCCTGGAGCCCGGTGAGCACACTCACGTCGTGCTCCGGCGACGGACCTCCGAGAATGACGGCGACATCGGGCACGAGTGGTTGTCTCCTCCGTTCAGGCGGCTTGACCAGCGTCTGGGCCGGCAGGTGGGTGCGGCCCGACGACATCGCTGCCGGGGAGCTCACGGAGCCTCAAGGGTAGTGGTCCGGGAGATCGTTCTCGTACAGAACGGCATCGCCGGGACCGAGCTCGGCGCGCACCCAGGCGACGGCCTCCTCCCGATCGGCCATCAGGTGGACCGTGGCGCCGTTGGGAACGGAGGATCCAGCGACCAGGGCACGTCGGTTGGTGCGGCCGACCACGACCAGGTCGGTGGCCGCCAGCGCCGCCGCCGCCCCGAACGACCGGTTCTCCTCGGCTTGCCGGTGCCCCAGCTCGACCATCCCCGGGGTCACGACTACCAGACGCTGCCTGCTCGACGGGGCTGCCGGGGGCGGCTCGGCCGTCTGGGACGACTCGGCTGCCTTGGGCGACTCGGCTGCCTGGGGCGGCTCGGCCGCCTGGGGCGGCTCGGCTGCCTGGGGCGGCTCGGCTGCCTGGGGCGGCTGCGCTGCCTGGTGAGACTCTGTGGGCACTCCCCCGGGTGCCGGAGGTGGCGCGCTCGACGGCACTGGCTCGCTCGACGGCGTAGGCCGGGCAATCGGAGCCGCCTCGGCGGCCAGGGCGACCAATGCCTCGCTGGCCCCCGATGGGTTCGAGTTGTACGTATCGTCGAAGATGACGAAGCCGGCAGGCGAGCGGCCGGCTTCGAGCCGGTGACCTACAGCGGGAAGATCGGACAGCCGGGCGGCGATGGCGGCGTTCCCCAGGCCGAGAGCATGGGCCACGCCGATGGCACAGGCTAGGTTGCCCGGCTGGACGCCGGCCGGCACGACGAGGTCTTCGATCAGGGTGGCATACCCTTCGGCTCCGAGCCCCGGCTCCCCTCTTCCCTCCCCGGAGGAGTTGCCCGTGCCTCCGTCCCCGGAAGGGTTGCCCGTGCTTCCCTCCCCGGAGGGGTTGCCCGTGCCTGCAACACCGGTGCCGGGCGAGCCGGCCGGAGCCGGCACCGGGACGACGGTGGACGTTTTCGCTGGAGCTCCCTCGGGCCCAATCCGTATCGTCATCCCGCCGGTGGCGCGGACAACGCTGATCTCGCTGTCGATGTCGGACGCGGAACAGCGCACCACCCGCTTGCCTTGGCCGGCCAGCCGATCGGCCAGGGCGGCGAGGCGGTGGTCGTCGACGTTCAGGACGACCGTCGAGGCCTCCGTCGTGATCTCGGCCTTGGCCTCGACGATGCGATCCTCGGATCCAAACCGCTCGAGGTGCACCGGCCCGATGGCCGTGATCACGGCGATCTCCGGCGGGCACCACCGGCACAGGTCGGCGATCTCTCCCGGACCGTAGGTCCCCATCTCGGCCACGAACACCTGGGTGCCGTCAGACAGGTGCTCGTTGATGGCCCGGGCCAAGCCGGCCCGGTTGTTGAAGCTGGCCGGGCTGGCCACCACCGAGCGCTGACCGGCGATCAGGTGGGTGAGATGGTTCTTGGTCGACGTCTTGCCGAACGAACCGGTGATGGCCACCACTGTGGGCGCCACCTGGGAAAGCCTGGTCGAAGCCTGGTGAGCGAACCGACCGGCCATCCTGGACTCGAACGGAGCGGTGAGGGCGCATGCCGCGTCGACCATGACGGGCACGATCAGGGCGCCCAGCACGGCCAGAGGTGAGGCCAGGCCGGTGACGGCACCGACGACCACGACAACGAGCTGGGCTCCGAGCCACACGATGGCCAGGGTCCGGAGCCGCCGGGTCCAGGCCAGCGGTGAGGACCGCCCGCGAATGCTCAACCCGATCGGACCGACGGCAACTGCACATGCAGCGGCCAGACCGGCGAGCGTCCACCACAGGGAGGCCACGGCGCCGGCCACTGCTACCACGCCCAGGGCGGCGTTCAGCGGCGTGACCGTCCACCAGCGGGCGGCGAATCGGCTGGTGGAGCCGGCCAGATAGTGCTCGCGCTGGGCCACCCGCAGCCAGCGCAACCCCGAGGGGGCGAGAGCCACGATGCAGACTCCGACGACGATCCAGCCAGAGGTGCCGTGGTAGCGGGCGAGAACCGACCCGGTCATGCCCAGGTCACGCCGGTAGACCGTCGAGGATGGCGGCGCGCAAGTCGCTGGGGATCTCCGTAGGGGTGAGGTGCCCCGCGCCCGGCCGCACGATCAGCTTCGAGGAGGCCAGCAGCGTCGTGGCCCGCTCCGCCACCTCGACCGGGACCTCGGTGTCGTCGGCGCCCCACAGGAGGGTCACCGGGATGGTCAGTCCTTCGAGCACGGTGCCGTACTGCTCGGTCAGCAGCCGGACGAACACCTGGCGCATCACCCCCTGTGCGGCTCGGTAGTCGGGAGAGCCGTGCTTGTTCCGAAGGCTCTCCATCCGACCGTCACTTACGACGCCCAGGTGATGGAGGCGGCGTCCCAACCGGAACGCAAGTTTCGGCCGTTGCCGCCTACCCTCCCGGTCAAGAAGGGGCACCGCGGTGAGGACCAACCGCTCGATCCTGCCAGGCAGCAGGCCGGGCAGGTGCAGGGCGACCCGCCCGCCAAAGCTGTGACCGACCACGGTGACCCGTTCCGACAGGTCATCGAACAGAGAGACGAGGTTGGCAGCGTATTCAGGACTGCCCCAACCCTCGGGCGGCGGCGGGGTGGCCCCGAAGCCGGGCAGGTCGACGGCCAAGGCGGCGTGGCTGGCCTCGAATTCCGGGACGCCGAAGACCGGGTCGAAGTCGAGATGGTTGCGCCTCCAGCCATGGAGGGCCAGCACGCTGGGCGTCCCTGATCCCCAGGTCCGCCCGAACAAATGGCCATCGGCGAATGACTTCAGCACCGGCACACCCTAGCGATAGCCTCGGCCGACGTGGAGCACAATGAGCGCGGCGCCGTTCCGGAGCGCCCGCTCGTCGTTTCGCTCTCGTCTGAGGTCAGCGGCCCGTGTGAGGTCAGTGGCCCGTCCGAGGTCAGTGGCCCGTCCGAGGTCAGTGGGCCGTCCGAGGTCAGCGGCCCGTCCGAGGTCAGCGGGCCGTCCGAGGTCAGCGGCCCGTCCGAGGTCAGCGGCAGGAACCGGATAGTGAACCTGGTGTTGAGCGTGGCGATGGGCCTGGTGATCGGCCTGGCGGTGGGCGTGGCACTGGGCCTGGCCCTGAGCCCGGTGATGAGCCGCCTGTGACACTCGACCGGGCACTGGACTCACTTACGGAATCACAGCGGCAGGCTGTCGATGAGCCGGCTGCAGCGGTATGCGTGCTGGCCGGGGCCGGCTCGGGCAAGACCCGGGTCCTCACCCTTCGGGTGGCCCGGCGGATCCGGGATGGCGAGGCTGAGGCCGATCACACCTTGGTCTGCACGTTCACCAGGAAGGCCGCCACCGACCTGAGGGCCCGGCTCCGCTCCTTCGGCGTTCCCACTGTGACCCCTGGGCTGGCCATACGAATCGGCCAATCGGGCACCCGTCGGGGCCGGGCGGACGGGTCGAGCGGCGATCGAGCGCTGCCGAGGACCTGGGCCATCGACCCCGACGCCAGCTGGACCGACCTGGATTCGGGGCCCACTGCGGGATCCGGGGTGCGGGCCGGGACGCTCCACCAGTTGGCGCTCACCCTCTTGCGCCGGCGGGCCGCCGATGCGCGGGAGCGACCGCCTCAGTTGGCCGGGAACCGATTCCGCCTGCTCACCGGCCTCCTGGGTGAACAAGCCCTGGCTTCGGTGGTCGATACCGAAATCACGTGGGCCAAGGCCCGTTGCCTCTCCCCTGATCGGTACGTCGCCAGCGCGCTGGACGCCGGCCGATCACCGGGTGGGTTCGGGAACGGATCGAGGGGGCCTCAGGGCTCGAGCGGACCTGGGGGCTCAAGGGGACAGGAGGGCTGGGGAGGACCTGGGGGCTCGGGCGGACCCGGGGGCTCGGTCGACACGATCGAGGCGATGGCGGACCACTACCGGGCATATGAGGAGACCCTTCGTCGCCGTGGCCTGATCGACCTCGACGACGTCCTCCTTCGCGCCCACGATTTCATCGAAGCGGACGCCGAGTTCGCCGACGCCGTCCGGTGGCGATATCGACACCTCT
>DASXMT010000021.1:0-8250 GCA_036495505.1 Acidimicrobiales bacterium
CGTGCTGACCGCCGGGGTGGACGAAGCTGGGTTGCCACGACGCCCCGTCCCGCTGAACCAGGTCAGAACGATCGCACCCACAACTAAACCTTAACGATGCATCTGGCCAGTTGCACCCGACAGGATCACCGGTAGCAGCTCTAGCGACACTGATCCCACATCCGTGTCGAGTGGGACCCAAGGGGCCTCTGGCCAGCCAGACCTGTCTTGGACCAGGGCGTTATACGGCCCGACGGATAGCCCGAAGCCTGACTGTCACACACGCGTCACAGTGAAGCCAAAGTGTCAACCGTCGGACGAGAGCGTTGTGATTCGTCGAGTTTGGCGGTGGCACCTGAGGGATGAGATGTCGCCGGCTACACGCCGACCTTGGCCCGCAGCTCGCCGATCAGGGTGCTCATTGCCGAAATGGGGACGAACGCTCGGGCCGCGTCGGTGAGAGCATCCCGGGAGCTGGCATCGAGCTCGAGCTCTGACGACGCCACGTTGAACTCCAGCTGTTCGACTGAGGAGGCACCCGGGATGACGACGACACGGGGGAAGCTGAGCAACCAGGCCAATGCCACCTGCGCCGGCCGGGCGTCGTGGGTTGTCGCAACCTGCCGCAGGACGTCGAGCAACGGGGCCACCCGGCGCAGGTTCTCGGTGCCGAACAGCGGGTTCGTCCGACGCACCCCGCCCGGCCTATTTTCCGCGGTGTACTTTCCGCTGAGGAGACCCTGAGCCAGAGGGCTGTAGGCCATCACGATCCGGCCCTCCCGCTCGGCGAAGGGCACCATCTCCTCGAGCGGGGCCGCCTCGGCCAGGGAGAATTGGACCTGGTTGCTGACCACACCGGACCCGAGCGCGGCATCGGCCTTCCGCCACCGGTCGAGCGAGTAGTTCGAGACGCCGACCGCACCGATCCGACCCTCTTCGAGCAGGGTACGCATCCCCGGCATGATCACGGAGTCGGGTACCACCGGATTGGGCTGGTGGACCTGGTAGAGCGGAATGCGGCTCAGTTGCAGCCGGCGGGCGCTCCCTCGCTCGCGGTTCCGCACGATCACCGGAAACGGGGCTACCGGAAAGATCTTGCTGGCCACGATGACCTCGGTACGGTCTGCTCCCAGA
Organism: Acidimicrobiales bacterium; assembly: GCA_036495505.1. Lineage (GTDB taxonomy): Bacteria > Actinomycetota > Acidimicrobiia > Acidimicrobiales > RAAP-2 > DASXMT01. The sequence continues at coordinate 1,114 of DASXMT010000021.1, forward strand.
GCTTCGCCCAGGATCCGCTCGCTCTTGCCCAATCCGTAGGCCTCGGCCGTGTCGAACAGGGTCACTCCCAGCTCGAGTGCTCGGCGGACGATGTCGCGGGCAGTACCCGTCGCGTAGGCATTCCCATAGCCCCACTCCCGAGAGCCGAACTGCCACGTCCCCAGCCCGACCTGGCTCACCCGACCCAGGCCTGCGACCTCGATATATTTCATGGTTCTCTCCGACCCATCTTCTCTCCGGGTTTTGCCGAGCTCCCCTGCGCCTGCATTTCCGCCACCCCGACGACCCGGTCTGGCGCCACCGTCATGCCTCCCCCGCTGGTGGGTTCAGGTCGGCCGGCGAGCGCATATACCTGCGACCCGTCAACCGTCTCGTTGGTCACCAGCAGTTGTACCAGCTTGTCGAGCACGTCGCGATGCTCTTTGAGCACCTGGACCGCACGTTCCTCGGCCTGGCGGAGCAACCGCGACACCTCGGTGTCGATGGATGCCTGGGTCTGCTCGGCATAGGGTCGGCTCGAAAACGCAGAGCTGTCGCCACCGAGGTACACGGAACCTCCTACGGGGTAGCCCACGGGTCCGAGGGCCGATGAGAGGCCGAACTCGCGCACCATCTTGGTGGCAAGCTCCGTAGCCTTGGCTAGGTCGCTCGCAGCACCGGTGGATCCCTGGCCGAGGACCACGAGCTCGCTGGCGCGGCCCCCGAGGTAGACGGCAAGGGTGTCGTACAGGTATTCCTCGCTGTAGAGGTGGCGCTCGACGAGGGGGAGCTGTTCGGTCACGCCAAGAGACTGCCCGGCGGGAAGAATTGTCACTTTCGCCACCGGATCTGCCCGGTCCGAGTAGGCGGCGACGAGTGCATGGCCACTTTCGTGGACGGCGACGGCATGTTTTTCCTCGGGAAGCAACACGTTCGACCCTTCGCGCCGGCCGAGGATGATGCGGTCGCGAGCCTGATCGAAATCGGCGGCGGTAAGCACCTCGCGGTTGTTCCGCACTGCATTGATCGCCGCCTCGTTGATGAGGTTGGCAAGGTCTGCCCCAGAGAAACCGGGTGTCCCCCTCGCCACCACTTCCAGATCCACGCTCCGGTCGAGCCGCTTACCCTCGCTGTGGACCCGCAGGATCGCGACCCGCTCTGGCAGCGTGGGGAGGGGGATCGTGATCTGTCGATCGAAGCGGCCGGGACGGAGCAACGCGGGGTCGAGCACCTCAGGCCTGTTGGTGGCGGCGATCACGACGATCCCCTCTGCCGGATCGAAGCCGTCCATCTCGGCCAGCAGCTGGTTCAGGGTCTGCTCCCGCTCGTCGTTCGACACGACGGCCGACGCTCCGCCACGCCGCTGACCGATGGCGTCGATCTCGTCGATGAAGATGATCGCCGGTGCCCGCTTCCGAGCCTCCTGGAAGAGGTCACGGACGCGAGCCGCTCCGACACCGACGAACAACTCCACGAAGCTCGAGCCGGTCACCGAGAAGAACGGGACCGCTGCCTCTCCCGCGACCGCCCGGGCCAGGAGGGTCTTACCGGTGCCCGGAGGCCCGATCATCAAGACGCCCCTCGGCGCCATCGCCCCAACCCTCGTGTACCGATCGGGGTGCTGCAAGAAGTCGACGACCTCGCGGATCTCGTCCTTGGCACCCTCGTACCCCGCCACGTCGGCGAAGGTCGTCTTCGGCCGCTCCGCATCGAACACCTGCGCCTTCGATTTGCCGACGCCGAGCACTCCTTGCATGCGTCCGCCGGCGCCTTTGGACAGGCGCCACCACAGGTATCCCAGCACGATGAACGGGAGCAGCAAGATCACCACGGACAGCACCTCAGAGCCGAAGGAGGTACCGGTTGTCTCCGCGGTGATCTGAACGCCGGACTTCTGCAATTGATTGAGGAGCGTTTGCCCGGCCTGAGGAGGGATCGCTGTCGTGTAGGTCGTGCCCTTGGTCAGTGTGCCCGACGCGGAGCCCGTGGTGGTGATCGTGACCGTCTTCACCTGGTGGGTCGAGACGTCGTGCAGGAACTGCGAGTAATTGAGCGTGACCGGCTGCGCGCCCCGAACCGTGGGCAGGGTGAGAAGGAGGACAATAAAGATCGCCAAGGCCACGAGCCAGAGGTAGTGTCGCCAAGCCGGCGGCGGGGGAGGCGCGGTCGGGGCGCCCTGGTTGTTCGTCGGCGGAGGAGTGGCTTGTTTGGTCATGGGCGGACGCTTCGGCTAAGTGGACTGTCTGCACATATAGGTTGCCCGATCCGGCAGGCTTTCGTCTGATCCCACCTCCAGGCCCCCCGGCGGGTCCTTGCGACGCTGGTCGAGGCGCAATTCGAAGGGAAGAACCACTGTGAATCTCGAGTTTTGGACACACGCTCGTACCCTGCCCCGCCAGGTCGGTCCGGCCGCTCGCCGCGCCGAATCAGAGGGCTGGGCCGGCGTGACCCTGGGCGACTCTCAGAACATGTCGGGGGATCCGTACGTAGCCATGGGGACAGTCATCGCCGCCACGACCACGATAAGAATGAGCACGGGCGTCACCAACCCGTTGACCAGGCACCCTGTTGTCACCGCCTCGGCCATCATGTCTGCCCACATCGAGTCGGGCGGTCGCGTCGAGCTGGGCGTTGGTCGCGGGGATTCGGCATTGGCCCATATCGGCATCCCGCCAGTCTCGGTGGAGACGCTCCAAGAGTTCCTCGAGATCGCTCGGCTGTACCTTCAGGGCGCCGCCGTGCCGATCGAACGTGCGGCACAGGGGAGTCCCCGCCTCATTGGTGACAGCCTCCCCCTCGGGACTGTTCCAACCGAGAGCAGGCTCATGTGGTTGGACGAACTGGCTGAGCTGGGGGTGATCGACGGGCGCCCGTCGGTGCCCATGTGGGTGGTGGCCAGCGGCCCGCGCACGATCAAGCTGGCAGCGCGGCTCTGCGATCGGGTCACGCTGGCGGTTGGAGCGGACCCCGAGCGAGTGCGCTGGGCAATCGACATGGCGCGAGCAACCAATCCGGACGTTGCCATTGGCGCTTACGTCACCGTCGTCGTTGACGACGACCCTGATCGCGCCCTCGCATTGAGCAAGGGCGGAATCGCCACGTTCGTCCGGTTCTCCGGTATGCACGGACAGGTACATGGAGTGGTAAGCGAGGACGACCACCGCATCATGTTGGAGGTTCCACGGCGCTACGACATGTATCAGCATGCCCGCACCGGACCCCAGGCGGATGTGATCACACGAGAATTCGCCGAGCGTTTCGCCATCATCGGGCCAGCTGGATTCTGCACCGAGCGTCTGGAAGAACTGGCTGGGCTCGGGATCGATCGCTTCCACGTCACCGGCGCAAGTCGCGGACAAGAGGAACGCGATGTTGATGATGCCAACCGCCGATTCGTCGAAGAGGTCATGGACGGTCTCGCCGGATGAACGGAGACGATGAGACCGAGCGGACCTCCAATCGGCGCTACGTGAGGGCGTCGAAGACCCGGAACAGCTCGGTCGGTACCGGCGTATCGAGCTGGGCGTAGGTACACGATTCGGGCTCCCGGTCGGGACGCCACCGCTGAAAATGGGTCCCATGCCTGAAGCGATCGTCCTGTAGGTGGTCGTAGGACACCTCGCATACCAGCTCAGGTCGTAGCGGTTCCCAGGCCAGATCCTTGCCGGCATTCCAGCGGCTGACGCCGCCGGGCCTGCGGCCGGCCTCTTGGGCGTTCTCCAACCACGGATGGTTCTCGGTTGCGTCGGCCCGGTACGGCTCGAGCTCGTCCACCAGCTCCGCCCGACGGGCCTTGGTGAAACCGGAGGCCACCCCGACGTGATGGAGGACACCCGCCTTGTCGAAGATACCGAGCTGCAGAGACCCGATCACCCCGCCGTCCTTGTGCCAGCGAAAGCCGGCCACCACGCAGTCGGCCGTCCGCTCGTGTTTGACCTTCATCATGGCCCGCTTGTCCTGGAGGTACTTGAGGTCGCCCGGCTTGGCCACCACTCCGTCGAGCCCGGCCCCCTCGAACTGATCGAACCAGTTGCTGGCCACCTCGGGATCGTCCGTCGCCGGCGTCACGTGCACGGGGGCCTTCGCCTTCTTGAGCGTCTTTTCCAGCACCTTCCTGCGCTCGGCGTACGGGGTATCGCAGAGGTCCTGGTCGTCCACGGCCAGGATGTCGAAGGCCACGAACGACGCCGGCGTAGTCTCGGCCAACAGGTTGATCCGCGACTCGGCAGGGTGGATCCGCTGGGACAGGGCATCGAAGTCCAGCCCGTTGGGACCGGCGATGACGATCTCGCCGTCGAGCACGCACCGGGCGGGGAGGTTGTTCTTGAGCGCTTCGACCAGCTCGGGGAAGTACCGGGTCAGTGGCTTCTCATTTCGGCTGCCCAGCTCGACATCGTCGCCGTCCCGGAAGACGATGCAGCGGAATCCGTCCCATTTGGGCTCGTAGAACATGCCTTGGGCCAGGGGAAGGTCCCGGGTGAGCTTGGCCAGCATCGGGGCCACCGGCGGTTGCACGGGAAGGGTCACCTGCTGATCGTATCCAGGATCGGTCCCGGGCCTCAGGCTGCGTGGGTAGCCGCCCAGGCGACGAGATCGTCGGCCGACTTCCGGTTGACCACCCGATCGGCGGGAACGTCGGCCTTGACCGCGTTGGCGCACCCCCGGCCCAGCCACTCGAGCTGACCAGGCGCGTGGGCGTCAGTGTCGATGGACACGTTGCACCCCAGCTCGATGGCCAGACGGAGGAGATCCTCGGGTGGGTCCTGGCGTTCGGGCCGCGAGTTGATCTCCACCGCGGTGCCGGTCTCGGCACAAGCGGCGAACACGGCCTCGGCGTCGAAGGTGGACTGCGGGCGTCCCTTGCCGGTGATGAGCCGGCCGGTGCAGTGGCCGAGGATGTAGGTGTGCGGGCTCTCGATGGCAGCGAGCATGCGCTTGGTCATGGTCGGTGCGTCCATTCGCAGCTTGGAGTGGACGCTGGCGACCACCACGTCCAGTTCGGCCAGCAGGTCCTCGTCCTGGTCGAGGGTGCCGTCCTCGAGGATGTCCACCTCGATCCCGGTGAGGATCCGGAAGGGGGCCAGCTCCTTGTTCAGGTCGGCGACGACCTTCAGCTGCTTCCGGAGGCGTTCGGCGTCGAGCCCGTGGGCCACGGTCAACCGGGCGCTGTGGTCGGTGAGGACGAGGTAGTAGCGACCCAGGTCCTTGGCCGTTTGGGCCATTTCCTGGATGGGACTGCCACCGTCGGACCAGTCGGAGTGGGAGTGGCAATCCCCTTTGAGCTGTTTCAGCAATTTCTTGGCCGCTGCATCGAGCTCGATGGTGGGTGGATCGGACTCGAGCTTGGCCAGATAGGCCGGGACCTCGCCGGCCAGCGCTTCCTCGATGGCCTGGGCAGTCGACTTGCCCACGCCGGAAATGCTCTGTAGGCGCCCGGCCTTGGCCAGCTTGGTCAGCTCGGCCCCGGACATCGGTTCCACCGCGGTGGCGGCGTGGCGGAAGGCGCGGACCTTGTAGGTGTCGGCTCCGTTGCGCTCCAAGAGGAACGAGATCCGCTTGAGGGCTGAGACCGGGTCCATGCTCATGTCTTCTTCGCTCATGTCTTCTTCGCTCGGCTGGGGGCCACCCGCGGTGGCTCATCGGGGGCCTTTGGGTACTCGGGCGGCCAGGGCGCGTCGTGAAGTCCCGCCGCCTTGTCCCGTTCGACCAACTCGAACAGGGGCCCGAGGGACTGGGGCTCCTTGGCGATCTCCGCCCAGGGATCACCCCGCTTCTTCAGCAGTTCTGGCACGGTCCGGATGGTCAGGTCGTCGGGTACCACGGTTGCGACTTCTTCCCACGACAAGGGAGTCGAAACCTGCCCCCCGGTCCGGGGCCGGGCGAACCACGCGCCGAAGACGGTCTTGTGGGGGGCGTTCTGGTTGAAGTCGACGAAGACCTGCTTCCCGCGTTCTTCTTTCCACCAGTTGGCGGTGATGAGGTCGGGGAAGCGGCGCTCCAGTTCGCGGGCTACGGCCACCGCGCAGGCTCGAACTTGGGTCGAGTCCCAGTTCGGCTCCAGCCGCATGTAGATGTGAATGCCCCGGTTGCCTGTCGTCTTGGCGTAGGCGACCAGGCCGAGCTCGGTGAACAGGTCCCGGCAGTGGTAGGCGGCCGTGCGTACCTCGTCGAAGCCGACACCGGGCTGGGGATCGAGGTCGATGCGTAGCTCGTCGGCGTGCTCGGCATCTGCGGCTCGATAGGGCCACAGGTGGAGGCCGAGGCACCCCAGGTTGACGGCCCACAGGACGTGGGCCACGTCGGCCACCACCAATGCGTTGGAGGTGGTGCCGTTGGGTGTGGAGACGATGGTCGTCTCCAGCCAAGCGGGTGCACCTGCCGGAACCCGCTTCTGGAAGAACGACTTGCCGGTGGCACCGTGGGGGAACCGCTGGAGCATGGCCGGACGGCCACCGGCCGTGTTGAGTAGGGCCTCGCCCACCTCGAGGTAGTAGTCGACCAGGTCGGACTTGGTCGACTCCAGGGCAGGGAAGTAGACCTTGTCCGGGCTCGAGATCCTCACCTCTCGGCCGGCCACCTCCACGATCCGTTCCGGGTCATCGGGCACCAGACGAACTCTACCAACGATGGTGTTTGCCACTCTTTGGGAGGGAGTCATCCACCCGCGCCCCGGCCGCTTGTGGGGAGTAATGAGCTAACATTAAACGGACACCCGGCCAGCGGGGTGGGGCAACAAGGGGGGCGGATGAAGTTACGGCAGCATGGGTCCATCGATGGTACCGGGTCGGTCCCGGAACGTCCGTCCTACCACCGCTCAGGGCCGTATCGGCCGACCGGTTCAACCCTCGGGTCCACCGGTGGAGCCGGTCAGGTCCACCTTTGCGTTGAGACCGGCATCGATGACCTGGATCGTGCCGTGCACCCACTTTGCCTTCTCGCTGAGCAGCCAGAGCACGGCCGGCGTCGTGCCCTCTTCCGGCTTCATCACTCCTGCCCCCAGAAGGTCGAGCCCCTTCAATCGCTCGATATATCGCCACTTCATAGTCAAGCAAATTTAGTAATAACGTGCCTAGATTATGGTAGGTATCGAACCCATTAATTGCAATGGATTTCATACATCCTGGATGAACTGTTTTGATGATATATCCCCATACTGGT